>CACGMS010000074.1 GCA_902574205.1 uncultured Candidatus Hydrogenedens sp.
CGGTGACGGGGTGGTTCGCATCGATATTGCAGAAGGGCAGCCAGGCTATGAAGCGTGCGATGACGGCAACCAGATTGATAATGATGACTGCTCGAACGCCTGCGTCGCCGCCGTTCCGACCTGCCAGAACGGCGCAACGCAACTCGCCGTATCGCCTGGCGGTGACATGATGGTCTGCGATGACCAGTTCGATCAAACCTGCGAACAAGATGCGGAGCGTTTGTGTCCGGTGGGTTGGGGCTTGTGCAACTACATGCAGTATACTGGGCGCAACGACGGCTGGAACTTGAATTTTGGCGTGGTGGTTGGTGAAATCCATTGCCGCAGGCATAGCGGCGCCGGTCACTTCACCGTTCGTGGCAATCTCAATGACGATGAACGCTTCAACTGCGATTACGGGAGCTCGAGACCGAGCTGCACTTCAAGTTACGGGTGCAACGAACGCCAAGTGGGCGCGCTCTGCTGCCGCCCCACCCAAACGTGCGGCAATGGTCAGGTTGATCACCCTGAAGAGCGCTGTGATGATGGCAACAACAACGAAGACGATAGCTGTCTCAACTCGTGCGACACGCGCATGGGCCAGGGCTGCTGATGAAAAGAATCGCGCTAAGTCTGGTTTTTTGCGACAGGCGGCGGGTTGAACTTCAGTTGGTACGCAGGTCAAACCAATCCTGGCGGCACCTACTGGCTCTCGCCAACTCCAGAGCCTGGCGGCGATGCCAGCACGCGGTTCACCTATCGCGACGTCACCCACAGCGCCGACGTTGGCGCGTCGGTCACGATCCGCTGGGACGATCACGCGGACTGGGACGGCCGCTGGTGCAACGATACCGATTCTGAAGGGAACACCTATAACGACACCGACCACCGCAGTTCGATTCGCGCTTGGGTTAAGTACCGTTACGAATAAAGTAAACGGCCTTGATGTTGGTGCGTACGCGTGGTTAATTCTGCACAAGAAGGACAGCCTATGAAGACTCTTTTATCCCTGACGTTGCTCTTAAGCGGCGCGCTCGCCTGTGCGACAGCTGCGCCTCAAGCCAAAGCCCCGACCAAAGAAGAGCGCGCAGCGAAGGTCACGGACGAGCAGCGCATCAAGAGCGTTCAAGAAGAACTCAATACGAATCCGAAAGCAGTCGCTATATTTGCCAAGGGCATGTGCTGCCAAAGCTGCGCCATTGGGGTGCGCGTTCATGTCGCATCGATGAACTTTGTGGATACAAAACGATTCAATAAGGGCGTTAAACTCAACGCGCTGACTCAGGTGGTGACGGTCGCGCTCAAGGAGGATGCGAAAGTGCATCCAAACGCGATCAAAGTCGCGGTTCAGCGAGCAGGTTACGATCCCATTGAAATGTATCAACTCGTCGATGGTCAAGTTGAGCGACAAGCACTTCAATAAAGTCATCGCCAGCCTAAAATTCGGCCTGGTCGCAACCATCCTGATTGCACCGGCGCTGAGCACAGCTGATCAGCCTATCTTTGGTGAAATGCCCCGCTGGGCTGGTGGTTGGGGTGTCCAAACGCGACACGAAGCGCGCCGAGATGGTGACCAAGACAGCCAATGGATGCACGTCGATGGAGTCTACACTTGGGAGCGCTGGATTCGGGTGACCGCGAAGGTCCCATTTCGAGTCGACAACGAGGTAGGCATCGGTACCCCGACCCTCGCCCTGCCCCTCAAAAAGTACTTTAATCTCGACGGCAGAAGCGGCTCGTGGACACTGGCACCGCATTGGTTCGTTCCCATAGCGAATCCAGCCCTCAACGCACGACCGGAACAGGTAAAGTTATCGCTCGGATACGAAACCGAGGCATACAAAACCCATGTCGGTGCCTCGGTCGGATTCGTCAAGCGAGTCGACGGCTTGTTTGCCACACACATGCACGCAGCGGTCGGCACCAACGTCCACAGCAAGACCTCCTCTGGGCACATCAAAATCAAAGCTCGAGTGCGCGTCAGAGAAGACGGCGGCTACAGCGCACGAATCGGACCGACCATCTATTGGCGGTTCAGCGACCTCTGGCACGGGCAGATCGTCTACAAACATTCAGTTCTAAGTGACGGCTATGTCCCCCGCTATTCGCTTCGTAGTGGCGTGGCTGTCGTCTTTTAAATCGCTGACTCGCTTGGCGCAATCAGGTCAAGATACTCAGCTTCGGTCAGCACTTTTGCCCCGTAACCTTGAGCCTTAGCAATCTTTGCCGCGCTCGCTTTTTCACCGATGACTAGGAGCTCAAGCGAGCCGCTCGGACTGCTGAGCACCTTGGCACCTAAAACTCGAGCTTGCGCCTTCATATCATTGCGGCTGCCCTGCTGCATTTTACCGGTAAAGAGCACGTTGAGTCCCGCAATCGGGCTGTCAATAGAAGCCTGCTCAGCTGCCAGAGGCGTGCGCTCTAACGCGAAACCCAGATCCAACATATGCGAGATCACAGGCCATTTCATGCGTAAGGCCTGACTAATTCCGCCGCTTGTTTTCGAACCAAAGCCCTTGATCTGAGAAAGCTGCTCTTCAGTGAGCGCCCCTAGATCCTCTAAGCGATAATGGGCCAGCAGATGACGACTATCGCCAATCCCCAAATTCACAATCCCAAACGCCGCAAGGAAGCGCGCATCTTCGAGCAACTCTGCTCGACTCTCGACCAACGCGCCGACCAAATTCTCTGACTGTTTCTCGCCAAATCCGAGCCGCAGAAAGTCATGGTAACTCATGGCATAAATGTCTTGAATCTTGGTGAACCCGCCCTCAACTAATCGCTCGATCGCCTTTGGTCCAAAACCATCACAGTTACCTAGAATACGAAACCAATGCCTAAGACCTGTTTCAGTCTGAGCAGGGCAGCTGTCGTGATTTCGACACATCAAGAAGTCGCCCTGCCATTCGAGTGAAGATCCGCAACTTGGGCAGCTGTTTGGCAGCTCAACCGTTTCGGCAGGCTCGATCACACGCTCCAGTTTGGGAATCACCTCCCCTGAACGAATGATCTCAATGCGAGCGCCGATACCCAACGCTTTGTCGCGCACCATACCGCCATGATGGGCGGTGATATTTGAGATCGTTGCGCCCGAAACATGCGTCGGCTCGACTTGTAAAACGGGCGTCACTTTGCCGGTCCTGCCGGTTTGCCATTGAATACCTAAAACAGACGTCTGAGCCGTTTCGCCTCGAGTCTTTATCGCAATCTGCCAGCGATGATGATGAGAGGTTGCGCCCATATGCGCCTTGACGTCTTCATCGATGGCCTCGGCGACCATACCATCAAGCGGATAGTCAATCTGCGCCAAATCGGCAGTGATTTGACCGATGTTGTCGAGCAGCTCTTCGCCCGTACCCTGCCACGCCTTCATGTTCACATAAGGGACGAAATGAATCATGCCATCCGCGAGCGCACGCTTTGAGCTCTCATTGATTTCATCGGCATTAACCACGCCAGTGACCATGTTTCGCGGGTGCACGAACTCGTCGCTGAAGTAGTCCTCGAAATAGGACTTAACCATGACGATCTCGCCGGGCCCTAACCCGCGACCACCGATGGCTGTGATCCCGCGGTCAAAAACGTGCGTAATGTCGTTACCCACCAGACCATTACCACGCGATGCCAGCACGCCATTCTCATCTTTGCCTGCCATGCCATCAAGCTTTGGGGTGACCCGAAAAAGCGTACGTCGACCCAGTGATTGAGCGGCCTTTTCTACTCGCTCAACAAAGCGACTAAGTGCTTGCGTGGTGTATGCTTTTTCGGTCGAGAGCATCCGAGCCGTGTGACGAACGGTTCCTGAACTCCTGACGACCTCGGGCTCAATCGTATGCAGATAGGGATGCTCCGGATCCACTGATCTGAGCGTCTCAACGAGTTGATCGTATTCGAGGTCGCTGATCCTCAACTCACCTGCGCGGTAAGCTGCATTGTACTCTTTGAGACGCTCGACCAACGCGCCAATGGCTAACGGATCCAATGATGCCTCCACCAGCACTCAACGATCAGCGGAAGTAAATAGCAACTCCAAACGAACCAGAAGTGCCTAGAAAATAGAGTACCCGAGCTGAGGCTAAGTTCGATTCAAGATGCCATCTTACATTCATCAACTGGCCTTCGCTCTCAAAAATATCGTCAAAGACACCCCTATCAACGATCGTTAGTCTTCGTCTTTCCAAGCTGCACCCAACGGTCTACGGTGGGTTCAATCACGGAGTGTTCGCCTATGATTCGGGCCATCTCATTTGATCTTTGGGACACGATTGTTGTCGACGACTCGGACGAAGAAGAGCGTGCCGTGCTGGGTCTTCGCAGCAAACATGATGAGCGTCGTGCTCTTCTTCATCAAGCGGTACCGGAGCAAACGCTCGAGGCAGTTGTTCAATCCTGCGATGCGATCGATATCGAATTTCGCCGCGCCTGGAAGGTTGAGTACACCAATTGGACGGTGGACTATCGACTACGTCGGGTCTTTGAACACTTGGGCGCCACCCCAAGTGAAGAAGCCATTGCCCAAGCCGTACACGGCTGGGAGATCATGGAGCTCGACCACTCTCCCCGGCTGATCGACGGAGCGGCTGAAGCCATCGCCGAGCTCGCTAGTCGTTACCAGCTAGCGATCTGCTCAGACGCTATCGTTTCGCCCGGTACGGTGCTTAGACAATTACTCAGCAAGCACGGCGTAAAAGAGCACTTCTCGAGCTTCGCCTTTTCGGACGAGGTCGGACGCTCCAAACCGCACCGATCGATGTTCGACACCGCCGCCCAAGGATTGGGTGTTCCGGTCCAAGAGGTGGTGCACATCGGTGATCGCCACAGTAACGACATCGACGGACCGCATGCTCTGGGTATGAAAGCTATTCTCTTTACCGCCTCGCGTGATGCGGACAAAGAGGGGCATAGCGCCGACGCCCTGTGCGAACGGTACTCGGATTTGCCCCGTATTATCGACGCGCTCGCGAGAGACTAAGATGGACAAGCCCCTCAAAATTCTAGTGATCGACGGCTACACCAAAGAAGGCCGAGATCAGTTCTTAGAATTCGGCGCCAAACCCGCCGGTATGCTCTATGATGCGATGCTCAAGCGCTGGTCTCCGATACCGGTCGACGTGACCCTCTTGCACCCAGCAGACCCAGGCACTGAACTTCCTGACGCCCAAGGCTTAAGCGAGTTTGATGGCATTGCGTGGACCGGCTGCAGTCTGTGTCTCAACGACGATATTGAGCCCGTTCGCAAACAAATTCAGTTGGCTAAAGACGGCTTCGCCGCGGGAACACCCAGCTTTGGCTCGTGCTGGGCTGCCCAAATCGCTGTGGTCGCCGCTGGCGGCTGCGTGAGTCCGAATATCAATGGGCGAGAACAAGGGATTAGTCGAAAGATCAAGCTCACGGCAGAGGGCTTGGTGCATCCTATGTTTGAGGGCAAACCTGAGGTCTTTGATGCCTTCACCAGCCATGACGACGAGGTCACCGATCTCAGCCCTTTTGGTGTCTCTTTAGCGGGTAACGCTTGGTCTAAAGTTCAGGCGGTCGATGTGCGCTTTGACAAAGGTATTTTCTGGTCGGTTCAGTATCACCCCGAATACGATCTCGGTGATATGGCGGGCTTGGTGCGCTGCCGTATCCCCAAGCTCATTCGCCGCGGGTTCTTTCCCGATGAAAAGACCGCTCGAGCCTATATTGATGATCTGCAGAACCTGCACGATGACCCTACCCGTCGCGACATCGCCTGGCGCTTAGGTATTGATGGCGACGTCGAGGACGAAGCGACGCGATGTATTGAAGTCAAAAACTGGATCGAAAAGCTAGTGATTCCGAGCCTTGGACAGAGTTAGCCTTCTAGACGCTGTAGAAGAGGCGCCGATCGCAGCGAGCTAAATCAAGTCTAAGCAACGTAGCGAGTTTGACTCGAATTAAAGAACCCATCGCTTATGCTCAGCGACCACATTGCCAGTGCACTGTATAGCGCAGATAACTCGCGCCCCCACCATTACCATCGTAGCGCTCCGAGCGGCTCCCGCAGAAACCACAAACCGTTCCGCACGTACCGCCCCAATTATTCACTCGGCTGTAGCCGAGATGCTGACAAACGGTGGTCGGATTGTACGTTCCTCGATGGTTCGCAGCGACCCAAGCGCTGCCGTCGTCTGCTCGACAAATTGTCCAATTTGAACCGTTTATCACACCGACACTACCGGTCTGACCGACATTGGGCGGACTGAAGGTGGATCGACAGTCAGCCGCGCAGCCATCACCGTTGTTGTTGTTTCCATCATCGCACACCTCGACGCCAGCTCGTACGTGACCATCACCACATCGTGCAGAAGCACAGTTGGTTAGACAGGCATCAGTGTTGTTTGCGTTTCCATCGTCACAGGCCTCAACACCCGCTCGCACATGACCATCTCCGCAACGAGCAGTATTACAGTCGGTCAAGCAGGCATCACCATTGCTGTTGTTCCCATCATCGCACGCTTCAACACCCGCTCGGACGTGCCCATCACCGCAGCGGGCGTTGTTGCAGTTCGTCAAACACCCATCACCATTACTGTTGTTGCCGTCATCACACGCTTCAACGCCAGCTCGGACATGCCCATCACCGCAGCGAGCAGCGTTGCAGTTGGTCAAACACGCGTCACCATTGCTGTTGTTACCGTCATCGCACGCTTCAACTCCAGCGCGAACGTGCCCATCACCGCACCGGGCGGTGTTGCAGTTCGTCAAGCACGCATCACCGTTGCTGTTGTTGCCGTCATCACACGATTCAACACCAGCTCGGACGTGCCCATCACCACATCGGGCAGCGTTGCAGTTGGTCAAACACGCGTCACCATTGCTGTTGTTTCCGTCATCGCACGCTTCAACTCCAGCGCGAACGTGCCCATCACCGCACCTTGCCGCATTGCAATTCGTTAAGCAGGCATCGGCGTTGCTGTTGTTACCATCATCACAAGTTTCCACCCCAGCCCGAATATGACCATCTCCACAGCGAGCTGAACTGCAGTTGGTCAGACACCCATCCGTGTTGCTGTTGTTTGCATCGTCACATGCTTCAACGCCTGCTTGTATATGACCATCGCCGCAGCGCGCTACGCTGCAGTTCGTGAGACAGGCATCACTATCGCTGTTGTTCCCATCATCACAGGATTCATGACCCGTGCGAACATGTCCGTCACCGCAGCGAGCCACGTTGCAATCGGTCAAACAGGCATCGGTGTTGCTGTTGTTCGCATCGTCGCAAGCTTCAACGCCCGCTCGCACATGACCATCGCCGCAGCGAGCTTCACTGCAATTAGTTAGACAGCCATCCGTATTCCTGTCGTTGGCATCATCGCAATCTTCAATACCATGACGAGTATGTCCATCACCGCACCGCGCAACCACGCAGTTGTTGAGACAGGCATCGGTCTGAATGGTGTTCGCATCGTCACAGTCTTCGACACCATTTTGCACATACCCATCGCCACATCGAGCGACACTGCAGCTGTTGAGGCAGGCATCCGTTTGCACATTATTGGCGTCATCACATCCTTCGACACCCGCACGAATGTGACCATCACCGCAGCGCGCATTGACGCACGAGTTGAGGCAGGCGTCCGTCTGCACCTGGTTGGCATCATCACAGTCCTCCATACCCGCACGAATGTGACCATCACCGCAGCGAGCAGCCACGCAGTTCGTCAAACACGCGTCGGTCTGTACGTTGTTGGCGTCATCACAAGCTTCAACATCGAGTTGAACATGTCCATCACCGCAACGCGCCGCGACACAAGTATTGAGACACCCGTCTGTTTGAATAGTGTTTGCATCGTCGCAAGCCTCCACACCAAAGCGCACATGACCATCGCCACAACGCGCCACGGCGCAACTGTTCAAGCAAGCGTCTGTATCGTTGAGGTTGCCATCATCGCAGGCTTCGTACCCTTGAGCATGTTGCTCCAGATCGTCACGTCGCACTCCATCGCCGCAACGAGCCAAGGCGCAACTATTCAAACACGCATCACTGTTGCGCCCATTACCGTCATCACAAGCTTCTTGACCGTCTCGCACGAAGCCGTCACCGCAGCGCGCAATCCGACACCCTTGAACGCAACCATCCGTGTTGTCCGCATTGGCGTCATCGCACCCCTCTTGACCGGCTTGGACAAAGCCATCACCGCAACGAGCGATACGGCAGCCTTCCACACAGCCATCGGTATTATCAGCGTTGGCATCGTCACAGCCTTCTAGGCCTGCCTGGACAAACCCGTCGCCGCAACGAGCGATGCGACAGCCGTCAACGCAACCATCGGTATTATCGGCGTTGGCTTCATCGCACCCATCTCGCCCGGCTTGGACAAAGCCATCGCCGCAACGAGCTATTCGACAACCTTGAACGCAACCATCGGTCTTCTCGGCTTTGGCGTCATCGCAACCCTCTTGACCGGCTTGGACAAAGCCATCGCCGCAACGAGCAATTCGACAGCCTTCAACGCAACCATCCGTGTTGTCGGCGTTGGCTTCATCGCACCCCTCTTGACCGGCTTGTA
>CACGMS010000075.1 GCA_902574205.1 uncultured Candidatus Hydrogenedens sp.
TGTGCTCACCTATGATCAAAGCGTTATTCAAGCGGTTGCGATAGAGGGGTATGACCCCGCGTTCGGTGCCCGCCCAATCAAGCGTGCAGTCCAGCGGTTAATCAGCGACGCCTTAGCTGAGCAAATGCTCGCTGAGGGGTGGGAAAAAGGGACTGAGGTTGAGCTGAGCTGGAGCGATGCGCTCCAGGTCAAGATCGTCTGATTTATCTGACCTTCGTTGGTTGACACAGGGGGTTGCCCTGTTTCATGTCTGCGTCGTTGGTGGGGTGTCGTCTAATGGCAGGACAGTGGTTTCTGGTATCATCAATCGGGGTTCGAGTCCCTGCACCCCAGCCAAGAGTGGCCGAAGGCGTTTGACCGAGTCATGGTGAGGACAGAGTCGGTGAATCAGGGCGTCTTCCGGTAGGAAAATGATGGCGGTGAGTCGGGTGGGTATCTGACTCGCCGCCTGCGTCCTTTTGAGAAGAGTAAAAATTAATGTGCGCAACATTCGGGGCGATCGCACGATAACATGGTATGAGGCCTACAGGCGCAACCATTCGGTCAGGAGGAACGATGAAATTCCGCAAGGCGATTTTGAATTTTTGGCAGGATGAAGAGGGTCAGGGAATGACCGAATACATTATTATCGTTGCCGTCATCGCAGTTGCTGCCATCGGTGTGATTACACTCTTTGGTCAGAATATCGCAGGTCTCTTTGGCTTGGCGGCTGATTCTTTGACGGGTCAGGATAATCTTCAGACCTCGGATTACACCCAGCAGAGCACTCAAGAGCAGCGAACCAAGACCCTCGAGAATTTTGGCACCAACAACGCGCCGTAAGTGGTCGAATCTTTTCTCTTTAGTGGCGAGATCGTAGCGCAGGGAGCTTTGCTTCTGAGCGCGGCCGGTCTCGCCGCTGCCTGTTTTACTGATCTTCGCTTCCGCCGAATTCCCAACGCATTGAACCTCATCTTGGGTGTTGGCTTGTTAGCGTTGCACATTCATGCAGCAGGTCTTGCTGGACTAGCTGATGCGAGCCTCTCGTTCGGTCTTTGCTTTGGCTGCGGTATCATTTTGTACGGTATAGGCGCGTTAGGGGCCGGCGATGTTAAGCTCTTGGCCGCCCTAAGTTTGGCCCTTGATTGGGTGTTGTCGCTGCATCTGTTGGCACGCATCGCGCTGGCAGGAGGCATCTTGGGCATGGCGCGGTTGATCGCCGATGGAAACCTGCGAAATGCGCTATTTGGTCTACTGAGCACCGCTCGTCGGGCGCAGGCGGAGCGATCCAGTGTACCCTATGCCTTGGCGATCACGGCGGGATGGTTATGGTTGGTCGCAGCGGGCATGAATTGGACGCAGTAACGATCATCCCTCATCGTAGATGAGACGTGTTTGACCTGCATTGACCTGTTTGGGGGTTTCCACCATGATCCGAACCATCATGCACATTGCTCGAATTAGCCTGGTTTTGGCCGTATCATTTTATGCCTATTCAGCGGACGCAGCGACCGTTCGTGTCGCAGTAGGACAGCAGCGCGTCGTGGAGCGATCGAACATATCCAAGGTGGCGATCGGTAACCCAAAGATTGCCGATGTGCGGGCGTTGAGTCAGCGCCAGCTGCTGGTGACCGGTGTGTCGGTGGGTCGGACATCGCTCACGATCTTCTCACCTGGGGGTTCAGAACAGCTGAAGGTGCATGTGACCCCTCAGGATCTTCAAGCCTCTGAGCGTGAAGTGGGGCGGTTAATTCGTGGTTTGCCGAAAGTTCGAGTTCGGGAGATTGGTGACCGTTTAGTTCTGCAAGGCGAGGTTCGCTCGGTCAAAGAGCACCGTCGTTTGAGCCTGGTTCGTGAGATGCACCCGGGTGTGATCAATATGGTGACGATTGCTGAGAAGACGAAGGTGGCGATCGCTGACGGTCTCACGGAGCGCTTCCGCCGGCATGGATACGAACATGTTGAGGCTGTCCTTGTTGGGCCGACCCTATTTGTTGAGGGTACGGTGCCGAGCTCTGATGACCTTGAAAAAGCGAACGAGATTATCAAGTCAGCTGGAGTCGGCGTTGAGAATCTCATTAAAGTCGGCAACCGGCGGATGGTGCTGATTGAATGTCAGTTTGTTGAGGTTCGGCGAAGTCGCAATGATTTAGTCGGTGTTCGTCTGCCTTTACAAATCACCGGGAAAGGGCAGCTAGGTTTGAACATCACGCGAGGGTTTCTTGGTCCTGTAACCGATAGCGGTGGTGCAACGATGGATATGACGGGCGAGACCCCTTTTAGTTTCGGACTTCAGTTTAATTCCGGATACGGTCGTTTATTGGCGCAACCGCGACTGTTAGCAAGCGCTGGCGAGCAAGCAGACTTTCTAGCCGGCGGGGAGATTCCGGTCGTGACCCAGAATCAAAATGGTACGACGGTGGAGTGGAAGGAATTTGGGGTTAAGCTTGGCGTTCTCCCGCTCGTTGACCGGATCGGTAATATTAACCTTCGGATCAAGGCTGAGGTCTCGCAACCTGACTCTTCGGTCGCAGTAATGAATATTCCCGGGTTCCGTACCCGTCGGGTAGAAACGGCGGTGTCAACGTCGAGCGGGGAGACCATTGTGCTCAGCGGTATTTACAACAACGATGAGCAAAAAGACGTGAGTAAGTTTCCTGGGCTTGGGCACATTCCGATTTTAGGAGAACTGTTCAAAAGTCGTTCATGGAAAGAGAATAAGAGTGAGTTGATGGTGCTGCTGACGCCCCGCCTAGTGACACCGGCAAGTGATCGGGTTCGTCGTGTGATTGATGATGCACGACGCATGTACGATCGATCCAGCAAGGAAGTTAGATTTAACATTTGGGACTAAAGTTATGATTCGTGTCGTCATTCGCGACAACCAAGGTACGCAGTGGACATTCGCCTCCGAGGGCGACGAGATCGTGATCGGTCGCGTGACTCAAAAGGTGCGTGATGAGATTGTGCTGCCCAAGAAGAATATTAGCCGCAAACACTGTCGTATTTTTCGCGATGACGATGAGGTCATGGTGGAGGACATGGGGAGCGTCAATGGAACCTGGGTGAACCGAGAAAAGCTGACGGGCGCGAAAGTGCTTTCGCTGACCGATAAGGTTCATGTTGGCGACTATGTGCTGAGCCTTGAGGAGCAAGCCGAAGCTGCGGACGCGCCGGTCCCGCCGCCTCCTGCAGCAACTGCACCACCCCCTCCACCGACCGCAGCACCTGCGCCTCCCCCTCCGCCAGCCGCTGCTCCTACGCCACCGCCTCCGCCTGCGGCGGTACCTGCACCGCCACCGCCTCCTGAGCCAGCACCTGCACCGCCACCGCCTCCTGAGCCAGCACCTGCGCCTCCGCCTCCGCCTGCGCCTGCGCCTGCGCCTCCTCCTCCTCCGGTAAGTGAGCCGGTTGATGATGAAGACCGCCAAATGGTCGAAGACGATGACGGGGGGGACGACTTAGAGGCGGAAACACCAGAGGCGCCTGAGGTGCCCGATCCACCAACTCCTCCTGCTCCACCGGTATCGCCGGTGGCAAAGACGAAACTTCCAGAGCCAGCTGAGGCACCGGAACCGGAGTCTGTTGTTGACGCTATGGATGACGCTGCAGTCGATGTGGAGGCTCGTTTGCGTCAAGAATTACATGATCGCTTGATCCGTGTGCTCGATTTACGCACCTTGGAGATGGAAGAACTCGAGGAAGAAGCGTTGCGTGAGCGCAGTCGGGATGCGATTGTAGCGATCATCGATGAAATGGATGCTGCGGGCGAATGGGACGAAACATTAGATCGAGACCGAATCATTCGTGATGTCCTTGATGAGGTCCATGGTTTAGGCCCGCTTGAAGAGTTTCTAGCTGATGACAGCATTACCGAAGTGATGGTGAATCATCCGCGACAAATTTATGTCGAACGCAATGGGCGACTTGAGCGTGCTCGGCGGATTTTCTCCTCTGATCGTGCAGTGATTCAGGCGATCGAGCGTATTGTCGCGCCGCTGGGCCGACGAATCGATCAAAGTTCGCCGATGGTTGATGCTCGATTACAAGATGGATCGCGCGTCAATGCGATCATCCCTCCGCTTGCGATTCGAGGACCGAGCATCACCATTCGTAAGTTCGCCAAAGAGCGAATGACCGTTGAGGATTTGATTCGTCTGAATACCTTGAACAAGGAAATGGCTGAGTTTCTTCGTCAAGCTGTTTTGAATCGTCGAAACGTTGTGATTTCGGGCGGCACAGGGTCTGGCAAAACCACGACCCTCAACATTCTTTCGAGTTACATCCCAGCTTCCGAACGGATTGTAACCATCGAGGACGCAGCTGAACTGCAGTTGCCCCAAGATCATGTGGTTTCGTTGGAATCGCGACCGCCAAATCTTGAAGGTAAAGGTGCGATAGCGATTCGCGACCTCGTCAAGAATTCGTTGCGCATGCGACCGGACCGCATTGTGGTCGGTGAGTGTCGTGGCGGCGAGACGCTTGATATGTTGCAAGCAATGAATACCGGCCATGATGGCTCTTTGACGACGTTGCACGCGAACGCTCCTCGAGATGCTTTATCTCGTTTGGAGACGATGGTGTTGATGTCAGGGATGGATTTACCGGTAAGGGCGATTCGAGAGCAGGTGAGCTCTGCAGTCGATATCATCGTCCAACAAAGCCGCTTGAGTGATGGAAGCCGGCGCGTGACGCACATCTCTGAGGTCTTGGGGATGGAGGTCGATATCATCACCTTGGCCGATATCTTTGTCTTCAAGCAAAGCGGCATAGCCAAGGATGGAACGGTTCAAGGTGAGCTTAAACCCACCGGTCTCGTTCCGCGCTTCTATCAGGAGTTGAAGGATCGTGGTTTGCCTGTCGATATGTCGATCTTTAGCGACTAAGACGAAGGACGGTTAGCGCATGTGGGTCCTCGTCCTCACCAATCCAGCGGGTAAGACCCGGCAGATCCCATTTGAGGGCGATCAGTTGGTGTTGGGACGGTCGCGATCCGCCGATGTGACGGTTGAAGATCCGCGCATGAGTCGGATGCACCTTCGCTTCGCACGTGGACCAAAAGGAAGCCTTACGGTTGAAGATCTCGGCGCGGCGAATGGGGTCTTTGTCCAAGGCCAGAGGATAGGGACTGCGCCTCAGGCGGTTGCGGTCGGTGATCAGATTCAATTTGGTGATTGTCGCGTCGTTATTGCAGCCCCGGTTGCAGCGTACGCGCCGGGCTTGAGTCAGTCTTCAATCCCCTCTGTCTCGGCTGTTGGCGGTTCTGGTGCCTTGGTTCCATGGGTTCTGCATACACCAGCTGATGGACATCATCATGTGATCGCTGGACCGACCGTCGTCGGACGCAGTCTAGGCGCCGATATATCATTGGACCATCCTTCGGTTAGTCGCCGTCACGCGATGTTGGCGCCACTGCCTAGTGGTCAGCTCCGTATCGAAGATGCGGGGGGTACGAATGGAACATTCGTTGATGGTGAACGGGTAGAAACCGAGCTGATTGTTCGTCGGAGCGCATCGATTATCTTTGGTGAGTTTGAAGGTCGGTTGAGGCCGCAAAGACCGGTTCGACGGTTTCCCGTAGGTTTGCCGAAGTTTGATCGGCAGTTGGCGCAGAAGGCGGTCGTTGGATTGCTTGCGGTATTGGGGCTGGTTCTTCTGATGACAGATCCGGCGAAAGAGCGAAGAACTGCGTGGGAACAGCGTGCAGTCGCCGTGGATCATGCGATCGAAGAAGCGCTCAAGTTAATCGGCGAACCGTCGAAGCCGTTGGCGCCTGGAGAGACGCCGGTGTTGCCGCGTGAGAAACCACAAGCATGGGAGAAGGCCCTACCGATTGTTAAGGATAAGGCGTTGAGTTTGGATCCCTTGAACCAACGTGCTCGGGAGCTGGAGAAACGACTCGATCAAGAGATCAAAGCCAACCGTAAATACACCGAAGGTCAGCGTGCGTTGGTCAATAAGGATTATGATCGAGCGCTCAACTATTTCAGCGCCATTCCTGCGGGAACGCTTCGTTATGAGGAGTCAGTTGCTCAACGCGCTGAAGCTCAAAGTGAACTTTTGCAACAGTATCAAGTTCGGGCGAATCGTGCGTGTCGGCAATCGCGTTGGAAAACCTGCCAGAGTGAGGCCTGCACGTATTTAGCGTATGCTCATTCGAAGTCGATGGTTAGTCTGCTCGCTCGAGCAGAGAGTAAATTATCACGCCGGTCAGGGTTTGAGCGATGCAGCACATTGACGGCTCGAAGTGATGACGACCCTGAAGTACGCAAACGAGAAGAAGCCCTGACGCAGATTTATCCGGATGCTCGATTACGCCAAGCGATGGAACATTATGCTTCGGGGCGTTTGGGCCAATCCTCACGTGAACTGAACAATGTACTCGATGATTCGAGACGTCGAAGCTTGCTTGGTCCTGCATCGAGCTTACGGCAAAAGATTCGACGTGTTGAAGGGTACGTCAAGCGCATCCGAGAGATCGAGCGCTCGGGTGATTTGATGATGGCACTGCGTCAATGGGGTTTGATCCGTAAGCTCGATAAGGAACTCCTGCAAGGACGTGTTGATAGTAAGGTACTCGTCGATGCGCGAACGCTCCTGATCAACTTTGTTGTCAAGCGAGCTGGGCAGCGGATGGAACAGAAGCGATTTAAGGAGTCGTTGTCCGATCTAACGACGGCTCGACGGATTTATCCTCAAAGTGTTTCGGTTAACAGCGCACTGAAAAAGCTGGCCGTACAAGCATCAACTGAGGTCGCTAGTGAGGCTAAGAAGTTACTCGATACTGCGCCTGGAGTTGCTCAAGGCAACTAGCCATATTTCCGCGTAGTGCGCCCCATAGGCAGAACGACTCAAATGGGTGCGGACTCAACGATTTGAGATCGCTCGGGGTCAATCCTGATACCAGATGAATACGGTGTGGAAACTGCCACGCTAATCGAATGGTTTCGCGCTGGTTGAGCGGTTCATTTTGATGGGTTTTACTTAGGCTTGGCGCCCAGGGTGACAGGAGCACATGGTCGCGCGGATGAGTCACTAGCAAGACGCTGGCGTGTTGGAGTGAGTGACAACTCAGGATTCGACGGCCAGAGTCGGCGATGCTGGCTTCGCGCAAATGGGGATCATCGGGGATGTGAAGCCGTTCATGAGCATGCGCTTCGTTGCGATGGCACCAACTCCATTGAAGTTGCAGCTTAAGCCTTTTTGAGGCGAGTCGAAGGGATCGAATCGGCAGGTCTGCGGTACTTAATGCTTTATCTCGAACCCATAGACGCAAGGTAAATAACCGATTGGAATGCATGTCGAGGTATTGTTCGAGGTCCCTCAACCAATCCATATCGTGCTCGAAGTCGCTAATAAGTGTAGGCTGCATCTTGGCAGAACATTGTCCTAGTGTTTACCCTTTGGGCAAGGAGACGAGTATGTCGCTTCTTTTATCGATGATTGTGTGGGCAGCGCCGGATGCCTCAATCATGAATGCTATCGAGACCGGTCAACTCGATCAGGCTGAGCAAGCGCTCTTGGCCAAACGTGAGCAAGGAACATGGGACCTTGATGATCAAATGACGCTTGCAGCCGTCTGTTTGGGTAAGGGCGATCTTGAGTGTGCTGAATACCTGTATCGCGAGAGCATGAGACCAAAACCGCGTACGGCATTGGCGTATTTCGGCTTAGCTGAAATTGCTCGCGTTCGAGGACGGATGAGCCGAGCGAAAGACTTTTACCGCAGCTACCTGAAATCGCCTTTGCCCGGTCGAAGCAAAGGCTATGATACGGTAGCAGAGCAAAGACTCAACGCGCTGATTACCGCACCGCCGGTGACAAGTTTGCGCAGCAATTTCAAACCACCCAATTTTAGAGAATTGTCGTGGGCCGCGTCTCGTTATGCTGGGCTCAGTTTCTTTCCTGCCTTTTTGGGGGGGGACATTGGCTGCCGCCGCCGCTCAGGAATGGTTGAACGATAGAAGCGGTCTGCTGACCATTGTCGCAGGCCTCGGAACAGGTATGGCCATCTTTGGTGGCGGCGTGGCGTGGGGTATCGATCGCCAAGCGCGCTTACGCAACTATCGTGGGCCGTTCTTAAAGACGGCAGCTTCAGCGGCTTTAGTTCCGGCGGCTATACTCCTCGGTGGTGGCTTCCTTCTTGGTAACGGAGCGTTCGATGAGGATGTAATTGGGCCTATGATGGCGTTGGGTACGGTGACGTCCGTATTCTTGGTGCCACCCTATGTGTACATGTCTGAAATGGAGCCGATCCAATCCGAATAATTCGGTATCTCGTGCCGCCTGTTTGGAATCGATTGAGTTCGAGTGGTCGGCTGGACTTCACAAAATCGAGAAATCTTGGTCTATGGACGAAGTCCCCCGGGGTGCGTCGCTGACGCTGAGAGGGTGCATTGTGCATCCAACCCGTTGAACCTGATGCGGATCGTACCGACGTAGG
>CACGMS010000076.1 GCA_902574205.1 uncultured Candidatus Hydrogenedens sp.
TAGCTCCGACGATGCAAAACCACGCCAAAACCAAGTACGAGTTAGAGGCACTCATGGCTTCACTCGACCCTAAACTCGACCCAGAAACCTACGTATTTTGCTCCCATCCCAAAGCTCACTATGGTGATTTAGCAGACCTAAACCCCCTAGCCTGTATCCGCGAAGAGGAAGGGCTCTCGCTCATCCTTGAACACCAGCAAGCCGATCGAAACGGACTCGCGCACACAGGCGCTTTCAAGCGCATCACTCTGACCGTTCAATCAAGCTTACAAGCCGTCGGTTTAACTGCGGTCGTCAGCCAAGCGCTTGCCGACCATGATATTCCTGCCAATGTCGTCGCCGGAACCTATCATGATCACCTGTTCATTCCCGAACGCGTTGTTCAGCAAGCCATGACCATTTTGGCTGGGCTTCAAACGAGGGCGTTTGCATCAAGTAATGAACGGGACTAATCACCCTGACACCAACGAATAAGGTCGTCTAGCGATGCCATCTCACCGCACTTGCCTGCTCGCTTTGACCGCCATGCTCGCAGCGTGTCCACAAAACACATCCAGTGAACCCCTCAGTCTGTGTCCGGTCGATGCAATGGCCTTTAACGGTCAATGCATGACCTGTCCGCCAGGAACGAGCAACGAAGCAGGTGATGATCCAAACGGGGACAATACTGCATGTGATCCGATCCTCTGTGAGGTCGACCATCGCGTGGTTAACCATGAGTGCCAACCTTGTGCGCCAGGCATGTTCAACCGTACCGGAGGTGATGCATCTCAAGGCAACACGCGTTGTGCGGCAACGCGCTGCGAAGCCGATGAACACGTGGTCAACAATCAATGTCTAGCGTGCCCAACAGGCTGGACGAATCAGGCAGGCGACGATGCAAGCGGTACAGATACCGAATGTGAAGCGAAGCTGTGCTCTGCCAATGAAGCAGTTAGAGACAACATCTGTATCCCTTGCTCAGCGGGCTCCACAAACGAAGCGGGTGATAATGCAAGCACCGAAGATACCGAATGTGACCCCTGCCCGGCAGGTACTTTTGATCAAGGCAACAACCAATGCACACCTTGCGCACCTGGTTCCATTGCCGAGCCTGGTCAAACTCAATGTATCGCATGCTCTGCTGGGACCTTTGCCGCTCAAGACCAATGTCTGCCATGTCCAAGCGACCTGATCTCAAACGAAGGCGCATCGTCATGTCATGTGGTACCGGCGCCCTCGTTGTTGAGTTCCCGGGACTACGGTTATGCGTATTGGCCGACCAACCATTGGCATCAATGGCGTCGCTATCTGAACGTCCAGCACATCCAAACCGGGTATTACGGGCTCAGTTTCGATGTCTCAAACGCAAGCTTCAACACCCTGGGTCCGATTCAGGATGGTGCGTCAGCCCGACAGGCACTTAGCCAACCGAACGCTGCGGTGACCGAGCTCGCCGGCGCGTCGGTGCGCTATGCTCTGCGTGACGGCAACACCGACCACGCAGCAAACGGATTTTACGGGCGAGTTCGGACCGATCGACACGCCCCATGGAGGCGAGCGCTGACCAATCCGTCTGAACTGATCGATATGGGTAGGTTCATGCAACGGATCGAAATTCCTGAGGTGACCTATGAGTCGAACAACGAGTTCACGGGGAGTATTCAGCTCGCAGCGATGACCAGACACTTTGTGCTGACTCAACGCGTACAAACGACCCGAGGCGGCAGGTCATTGACCCTAGAAACATCACTCGGCGGCGAAGCCCTTTCCAACTACCCACAAACCCAACGGGTTGATGGTCGTCGGGCGTTGACGGTCAGCAATGAGGCGGGTGAAGGGTGGACCTTTATTCTCTATCGTCAGAGTCAAAACGAAACCTTGGGCATTGAGCGCGCAGAGGATGGCGGTTTAGTCTTTAGCAATACATACGCTCAGACGCAGGCTGATCAAACGCTCACCCTCTCGGTGCTCGCCATCCCCTCCACAGCAGTTAGTGATGCGATGCTAACAGCGATGCTGCGACCCGATACGAGCGAGACCATCCGCGTCGAGTACGGTCAATTAAGGCGAGATGGCAGCGAAGCGCAGCCACTTACTCAAGCTTTATGGGATAGCGAAAGGGGTGCTTACGTTGTGCGCTTAGGTAACCTGGTTGATGTCGGCGCCCCGCGCGGACGCCCCTTCAATCGCCCAGATATTCACAACTGGTACAATCGCCATCGACTGGTGATTCGTAACGCAGCCGATCAACCCCTCTCGGTGCCGATCGCGTTTGATGGTGGAGGCAATGCAACCTTCTACATCGTCGGCGGCAGCCCAATCCTTCGCGATGCGCGCGGCGAACCCGTCGGTGCCCCCATCCAAATCTCAAAAAACTGGCACGACGGTCCGGCATGGTACCATCTCTATAGTGCTTTGGAACTTGCGCCTGGCAGCCACGAATTCGAGCTCACCTTTGCGCACTCAAAATGGGGCGAGACCTACGCCGCAGCGCATGCTCAACTGTCCCTCATCGGCTGGGGTCAAAACCAGCAATGGGATCAATCCTCACTAGGCGCTTTTGGCGAATCGATCACCTATGACCCAGACCTCACCTTAGGCCGTGCAATGGTCGATGATGTGAGGCCCTTTCTCGTCGATGCGGGCACTCGCTGGAACTGGACCGGCAATGTTGGCGGCGCTGATTTTCTTCGCTATTTCGACGATGCCAACGTGCATCAGCGTCTTGGGCGGTTGCGGACTCATTATGAGTACACTGGCCCCAACCTGACGCAGGTCATGTACAGCGGCATTACCCGCGACCAAGCCATCCGAGCCACCATCAAAACACAACTCGGCCGAACGGACGATATGGTTCGAGCCTACTATCATCTAGACTACGAAGTGCTCGAAGATATTGAGTACAATCGCTTTGCACTCTTTCAACTCGCGGCGGACCGATACAGCGATAATGGATTTACACGCTACGCCTATGGCGACGCGGGCAATCTCATCTTTGATGGCGAAATCACCAACCACCGAACGACCGGTTATGCCGACGCCGACCAACGCGGCATCGCCATCGACGGAGCAGCGCCTTGGGTTATGCTGTACGATAATCAACGCACAGGCGACTCGCTCCCTGAGCGTCTCGCTAACGTGGGTTTCATCATCCGCTCCTACCGCGCCACCATCGGCCAAGAAGTCGTGACGATTCCGCATATCAATCTGCACCGCACCTTCAATGGTGGGTTTTCACAAATCGGTTTTGAGTTGGGCATCCCTTACGATCCGGCTAATCGAACCATCCCTGCAGGCAGTCGTCTCACGGCGGTTATCGAGTATGTGGTCCCCCCAGCCGATAAAAGCGCGTACTACGGGCAAAGCGACTATCTGCTCGAGATGCCTGCCGAGCATTATCAAAGCACCGCGATGCTGCAGCATCTCGCCACCGAAAACCAAGTCATCGTCGAAACCACGATCGGATCGGTCGAAGCCCACCAACCTGTGGTGCTCGATGCAACGAGCGGAGCAACGGCTGTTCAATTTCGCCTAAGCGGAGGCTTAGGTTATGTACCGGTGACTATTCGCGGACTCGCCAGACCCGATGGATGGCGCTTAGAACAACTTCAAGGCGAGACCTGGAGTCGAGTCGATCAATCGATTGAGGGCAACGATTATTGGCAAGCCTACAACCGAAGCGCTAGCGACTCCTTCGAGTTGACCTTCAATTTAGCCAATCAAGACACGCAAACCTACCGGCTTGTGCGCTAGACGCTCGGCTCTACAGGGTCGCCGCAGCTAAGAAAACCAGAACTCCGTGGGATCAAATTGATTCCAAAAACCACACCCTGCTCTGTCCGCTGAGTCTTGGCTAACATTTTGAGCGGTTGTCCATCAGCACGTCGTCGTCCCGTGACCAAATCACGCGTGGTCATTTGACAGCGAACACATGGACCAGTCACTGCAAATTCAGCGGTACCAATACGTACGCTCGACCAGGTCCTCTCACTAAAGGGCTCAAAGCCAGCGACGACGACGTTCGGTCGAAAGCATCCCATTTCCACGGGTACTTCTAAGTCTTCATTGATCGCATCAAGACTCTCTTTCAGGGTCAGGAGAAGCGGATAGCCGTCAGCAAAACTGACCACATCACCAGCTCGAGCAGCCTCGCCCGATACAGATCGTTTCGTCTCATCAGGCATGTAGACGAGGCGACATGACTGTCCAACGACCGCACTGATCCACTGCGCAGCCTGATCACCCATATCATGAGCAAGGCTACGATCGCTCCAGACCTGTACATAACTTTGAGCAGCGCGCGGGTCGGGAGGACCGACCACACACTCGGTATAACCATCAGCGCTAAGCGTTAGGGCGCCAAGAACACCTGCTTTCGCCCGAATCGTGAGGAGTGAACCATGCTCACGAGCGGTCATAAAATGATGGTTGGTATCGACCACCATCCATCGACGATCATCAACCAAGCCTCGTCGACTAACTTCAGCTGATTGTACCGACCAACCGGCGCTCGATTTCAATGGATAACGCATGAGCTGAATAAGTCGTGGCTTTGGGTGCAAGGCCTATCAATCCTAAGGCAAAATATAACCGCTCAAATCCGACTACAAATCGTCTCGATTCGAGTCAGAAAACCGCTTCATGGACGAGGTCCAAAACGAACCTGAGCGAAGGCTACAACAAACAGTTCACCGTCTCGATGCCCCGCCGCATCAACCAGGTAACGCTGCGCTATCGTCCCTACAGTGAGACCCTGTTTAGGCAGCCAGCCGGGGCGCCAGGCGACCAATAAGCCCAGTAAATGTCGCCTCAACTCATCGCCCTGCGTTTGCGCAAACTCATAGCTCGGTCCCAACAAAACGAAGCGAGGACCCGTAAGCGAGCCCATGGCGACGTAAGCAAGCAGCGCTTTGGTGACGCTAAGGCGATCGTCTGCTGCCATCATCAAATTCGTCGAACTATCATACCAACGCACGGCGTTACCAGGCAGGTTCATGGTCATCCAATGATGCTCAAAGCTCGCCTTCGCCAAGACCCGCCCAAACTTGAGCTGCAAGGTGGCTGAAACCATATGATCAAAGCCGGTCGTCAGACTGCCTGCGTCGCTAGCCGTTCGCTCGGCGACCACCTCTGGATTCCAATAGGCACCGGAGCCTGAGCTTGCGTCGACTTCAGCCTGATCAAAGGTGAGCGCATGCCCTAAAACCCCGAAATAAGTGGCTTGGCTGCTCTGTGCACGAAAGACTAAGGGTGCGATCGGCACCCATTCGACGTGGACAGAAGGAAAGAGGGAGACTGGCGTCACGATTAAGCCGCCGCCGATCTCTAGATAGGTCGTTTTCCAGAGCAGGCTTTGATCTGCAGACAAAGGCATCCGCCAACCCGCCGTGTTGTTCAGACGCAAACCGGTCGGGTTAAGGCGCAAGCCAAGCTGGGAGCTTCCATGCGCATAACCAGGCGGCTTCTTTGTCGGCTCGGCGATGGCAGGAAAAGAAACGCACACCAGGGTCCATAAAGCCGAAAGCGTTAATCGATAACCGTACATCGCGCTCTCCCTACCTCACTAGTCTACCTAAAGCGTTGCCCTTGGGACCAGAGGTGACGAGCAAAAAGATCGATCACCAACTCAACACCGTAAATCAGGAATCTCGTGCGCACACGCTGTCGCCCCCGCAAGCACGGTAAGCGCCACAACCCATCAACCACTCGGCGACTCGAGCGCGCAGCGTGCGTGCTGATGATCAAGCTTCAGTCCCAACCGTTGATTTGCGGCGCCAAATCCTCAAACCGTTTGAGCATGACTTCCATCGATTCCGGATTCGCATCGATCAGTGTACATCGACGACCCAATTCAAGCGCCGCCTGACCCGTGGTTCCACTTCCAGCAAAGAAATCCAAAACATGGTCACCCGGCTCGGTATGGACGGCTAAAATCCGCTTGAGAATTCCTAGCGGCTTTTGCGTCGGATAGCCCGTACGCTCAGCGCCATTGGTCGGCACGATGGTATGCCACCAGACATCGGTCGGTGTTTTGCCTCGTTTCGCCTTGTCGGCTCCAACCAAACCCGGTGCCATGTACGGAATGCGATCCATCGCCTCGAAATTGAAGACATAGTTTTTGGGATCTTTGACATAAACGAGAATCGTATCGTGCTTGGCCGGCCACTTCTTTTTTGTTCTGGCTCCATAGTCGTAAGCCCAAATAATTTCGTTCAAAAAATTCGCTCGGCCGAAGATCGAATCCAGCATGACCTTACAATAATGAACCTCGCGATAATCGATGTGGAAAAACAAGACACCATCACTGGCGAGAAGCCGATGAGCTTGTCTCAAGCGCGGTTCAATAAATGCCGAAAAGTCATCGAAAACGTCCTCGTAACTTGCCGTCCCAAGTTCCTCTGTCCGATACCTTTTACCAGCAAAACCTCGTCGGTCTCCCGTCAGGTCGTCAGCTAATGTACGCAATCTTGTGTGTCGCTGCGTACGCCCCGTGTTGAAGGGAGGGTCGATATAAATCAGTCGAAAAGATGAGTCTTTCATCGCTTGAAGGAGCGGTAAATTATCGCCAAAATGAATGGTCAACTTCGATTGATCTTCGGACTTCATGCAAAATAGCTAACGCAAGACAGCGCCACTTGGCTATGGGTAGGTTCGTCGATAGCAACCTTCAGATACGGACAAAATTCAAACCGCCCAGTTCATTAAATCAACGGCGATCATCAGAAAAAACAAGACAAGCCTACAGATTGTCACTAGGACTCGTTCGGCGCTCGCAAGCTGCGTGTGCGTTTTGTCTTTCGTGCTTCGGCACACCAGGATTCGTTATGAGCTCGAAACTATTTGTTGGAGGCCTTGCTTGGGCCACCCGTGATGAAAGTCTCCGTGAACACTTTGCGCAGTGTGGCGAAGTCACCGATGCCAAGGTCATCATGGAACGTGAAACCGGCCGTTCGCGCGGCTTTGGCTTTGTGACCTTTGCAGACGCTGAGTCTGCAGCGAAAGCCCGTGAAGAGTTGAACAACTCGGATTTGGATGGTCGCTCGATCCGTGTCGATACGGCGACAGAACGTCCCAATCGCGGTGGCGGTGGCGGCGGCGGCTTCCGACGCGACTAAGTCCCCACGGACTCAGCCAACTTGAATTGAAAATTTTTCGA
This sequence comes from uncultured Candidatus Hydrogenedens sp., assembly GCA_902574205.1. GTDB lineage: Bacteria > Myxococcota > UBA4151 > UBA4151 > UBA4151 > CACGMS01. The sequence goes on from CACGMS010000076.1 coordinate 7,139, forward strand.
GCGGAGCTCGCTGGACGCAGCGAGTTTTCGTGTTAAACGAAAATATAAGTTGGCGAGGTGCGTGTGATTTCCACCAAAAGACTGTGCTCTAAGTGTTGGCTTGTTCTCAGTACATTCGTGCTGATCGGCTGCCCAGAAGATCCAATAAGCTCCGATGCCGGCACATTGCCGGTGACTGATGCCGGTGTCGCGGACACAGGACCCACCGATACCCAACCCAGCGATGCTGGCACACCAGCCCCTCCAACCGGTCTTGTTTGGTCGCTCGATTTACCGAACACATCGTATGGGTCACCTCGACTCTTCCAATCCGAAGACGGACCCGAGATGCTTTTGAGTTTCGGGGCTGTCTTCGGCAACCGAGCCCCGGGTGCAGCGATCGGTGGCGCCGTTAGCGTCGACGCCGTCTCTGGAGAGGTCCGCTGGCAAATTAACCGCAACGCAGAACTCTTTACCTTAGCGGTACCTGTCCAAGCACGAGGTGGTTTAGACAACCTTTATCTGCTTGGCGGAAAACGCGGGGTCTTGATGGCCATCGACGTTGAGTCGGGTCAGATGCATTACGAAACTGAGCCCAATGAAGACGCCTCCCGAGAGGCAGGCATCTGGAACTATTACACGCCGCTTGAGGTCCGCGATATCAACGCCGACGGTATTAACGAGATCGTCGTTACCAACGGGGGTGATGATTATGCTGACATTGGAGACCCCAGGCCTCCAGGGTGGCTTGAAGTGCTCAATGGCGCCGACCTCAGCGTGATTCATCGTCTGCCGGTGCCTCGAGCCTCTGAAACGTACATGTCGCCCACCCTTTGGATGCGAGCGGGTGTTGCTTACGTTGTCTATGGAACCGGGGGTGAGACCTTAGCAGGTAGCTTGTTCGTGGTTCCCCTCGAAAACGTCTTAGCCGGTAATTTGAACGACCAGGTTGAACTCGTTGAGCCAATTGCTGAGTTTGGCTGTATCGCACCGCCCGCCTATGCTGATCTCGACAACGATGGGTCTTTAGAAATGGTCGTCGTCCCCTACGACGGTCGAGTCATCACCTTCTCAGGAGCCACTGGTGAGGTGCTCTGGCAGCACCCAACTCTAGCTAATCGAGAGACCGCAGCGAGTCCCATTATTGGTGATTTCGATGGCGACGGCGATCTCGACGTGTTCTCGACTCGAATTCATGGCCAATTCCCGGTCTGGAGAGGATCAGACATCAAGGTTTACGACGGCGCTAGTGGTGAACTCATTTATGAAAACATCGACACCC
>CACGMS010000077.1 GCA_902574205.1 uncultured Candidatus Hydrogenedens sp.
GAATTGCCAAAACAAGATCCGGTCTGGGCAAATTGGTTGCCTCAAGTCGCCTTCATCTTTGATCGCAATGGCCGACGCGGGGTTGGTGTTCGCGACCTCGAGGCTTTAGCCGATACCCTTGATGTGGATCCCGATGATTTGGATCCCGATTTGGTGGATGCCGAGAGGGAGTGGCGCAACGATCTCATTGATTCGGGCTGGCGGGCATTGGTTCAGTTGACTTGGCGTCCTGCGCCCGAGCGTGTGGCTCGCCACCGAAGAAGTATGGAGTCGGTGCGCCTTGCGCTGGTACGCGAGCGACGGCGAGTGAGCAAGAAAGCGGCACGCTCTCTTGCAGGTTATCTTGCGGCCGAGCGCCGCCTTGTCTTACACCCCCCACGGACGGTTAAAGCTGCCGTGAATCGATTGTTGAAAGTTCAGACCAAAAGAGCCCTTGTTGAAGGGCTTTTGAATCAGGAGATCCCGTGAGATCGATTAGTTTTATAATTGCCTTGGCGCTGGTCACTCCCGCGCAAGCAAATGACCCTCAATCAGCGGCACAAGAAATACTTGCGCGCTTTGATCATGAGCCAGATGTGCGCACGGTCCAGCGTCGAGCGATGGTGTATGCACACGCCGAGCCGGCAAAAGTGGCTTCTTGGCGTCAGCGAGCGCGCCTTGCAAGTTTACTCCCCGAGGTCCGAGTTGCGGTCGATTACGACACCGATTCCGATGACACGCGCACCTTCACATCAGCGACGAGCGAACCGCGTCAGGTGGTGGGAGCCGATGAGAAAGTTGGCTATGAACTGCGTGCCACATGGGATCTCAACGAAGCCGTGTTTAATCGCTCCGAGGTTGCCATTCGTCGTGCTGTGGTCAACGCCTCTCGTCAACGAGACAGCTTGATTTCGGAAGTGACGAAGATTTATTTCTCGCGTCGCCGGGCGCAGGTCGATTTGCTCTTCGCTGAGGATATCAGTGCTAAGGAGCGGGTCAAACAAGAACTCAGAATCGCTGAGCTCACAGCCTACCTCGATGGTTTGACCGGGGGTTGGTTTTCGAAGCAGACTCGCCGGTGAAGCGCCTGATCCCATTGGTCGCTTTCGCGGCCTGTATTGATACCGATTTGCCGCCGATTGATTTGGAGGGTCCGGGGGTGGTTTCAGTTGAGCCATCAACTGCAACACCACTTCCGCTTGATCCATCGATACGCATCAATTTTTCTGAGCCTTTAGCACGGCAAACCATTGAGCCGGCGCTTGGCGGTCAGTCGGGCACTGTGCTTTTGATGACGCGTTACAAGCTGGATGATGATGGGCGTCCTAAACTCGATGAAACAGGCCAGCCGGAATCGAACTTGAGCCAAGCGATGATCACTGACTTGAACGCCGGTGACGATGGTTTAGATGCGGCAAGTTACTTTGCGCGCTGTGTTCCGAGTCGGGTGACCTTACTGGACGACGATCAAACGGTTTTACTTCAGCCCTTGCAGCGCTTGCGGGCGAATACGGAGTATATGGTCGTGCTTTCGAGCGTCATTCGTGATGCCGCGGGTAATCGTTTGGGGTCGCCGCCGACGCCGGAGCAGGAACAGGGGTCTGGATTACCTCATGTGTTGAAGGTTTATCAAAGTGCAGCCGGTCCACCGTTGGTGGTCGGTGCCGACTTACCAGGCTTTACCTCGGAGTTTCCGACGGGTGCTGTACCTACCAATCGCAGCACGGCGCGTCTTGAGTTTGACCGGACGATGCAGGCGGTTGCGAGCGGTGATGTTCGTCTGGTCCTCGGTGATAACATCGCTTCCGTCAATTTACCGGCCACGTTGAATGGCAAAATACTCTCGGTCACCTTGCCGACGCTAGGATCCGAGGCAGCGCATCGGAGTCGGTGCCTTGAAGGCGATGATGATGAGCATCTGTGCCCGTCCAGTAATTACGCCATCGTCATTGAAAACATGCGTGACCAAGAAGGTAACGTGATGGAGCAAAATCGCCTTTCGTTTACGACGGGCTCAGGTCCGGATGATCAAGCGCCTCAACTGATCGGCGAAGCAGAGGTGGTCGCCGGCGAGACCGATGTCGTGATTCGTTGGCAAACTGATGAGGCGAGCAGCACTGAAGTCGTCGTTATGGGTAATTCCGATCAAAGTTACTTTGGACCGGCTTGTGCCGCTAATCCCTGCGACCATGAGGTGATACTAACTGGTTTGAGTATTGGTCAGCAGTTGACTGTTTTCCTTCGATCTAAAGACTTGGCGCTGAACTCCTTCGAGAGTGCCGACATTCAGGTGACGACGATCGACTTACCTGATGTTGCGATTACTGAAGTGTTGGCGGCCTCGGGTCGAGATCCCGACAACTCAGGTGAGTACATTGAACTGTTTAATTTCGGCCAAGGCGTCATTGATCTGAGTGGTTGGCAGGTTCAACGACTGGGCAGCACGTCAAGCATCGATCTGCCTGATCAGACCAGTTTAGACGCAGGTGAGTATGTCTTACTCGTTGGCAACGGATTTCAACTCAGCAATTTCCCTGGTGTGCTAGAAACTCAGGTGATTCGAACCACATCGAGCAAACTCTTTAGTTTTGGTTTGTCCAACTCGGATCTGACGATCGCCTTGGTTGATGGTCAAGGACGCACGTTATCGGCAACGCCTCGCTTGGTTTCAGCGACGGGCGAATCCAAGACGCGAGAGCGATTGGATGCCGATGTCTTTTGTAACGCCACGCCGACCCCTTTGAGTTGGACGGCTAACAGCTGCCAGTGAAGCTCAAACCTCTTACTTTTGTGCAGGCATCCGAGCAGATCGCGTCTGGTCAGGCGGTCGCCTTTCCGACGCGTTGTGGTTACGGTTTTGCGTTGGACCCATTTCTCGGTTCTGCTGTCGACTTGATGGCACGTCTCAAACCGAAACGAAGCGCTCCAGTCGGCTTGATTGCAGCAGATCGAGATCAAGTCGACCCGTTAGTCCGCCGATGGACAGGACCGGGTCATCGGTATGCCCAGCTTTGGCCCGCCGAACTGACTTTGATCCTCGCGGCCGTTCCGGATTTGCCTTCCATGATCGTGTCGCCTGCTGGCGGTGTCGCCGTGCGTGTGCCCGAGGATCGTGGTGCGCGTGAACTCGCTCGTCACTACGGCGGGGTGCTCACGGCTACGAGTTTGAATCGGTCGGGTCAGCCGACCGCTAAACGACCGAGCGATTTGTTACCTTTTGAGCATCTCCTCGCTGGATATATTGAGGGTGAAACCGGAGATGAACCGCCGAGCACACTCGTCGATGTTTTGACCGATAAACCGCGAGTGTTACGACCGGGTCGCGTGGTGTTGCCATGACCTTGGACGACCATCAAATCGAGCGATATAGTCGTCAAATCATTCTGCCGGCGGTCGGTGGGCGTGGGCAGCAGGCACTGCTGGCTAGTCGGGTGGTGTTGATTGGGTGCGGTGGTTTAGGATGTCCAGTTGCGCTCGGTTTAGCTGGCGCTGGCGTTGGCCATTTAGTGCTGGTAGATGATGATCAAATTGAATTGAGTAATCTGCATCGTCAAATCGCTTTTACTGAAGCTGATGTTGGTCAAGCTAAAGTCACCGTTTTGGCTCAGGCTGTCGCTGCGCGCTCATCGACTTCAATCACTCACGTGGTCGAGCGCGCGAGTGAACACAACCTGTCTGAGTTGGTCGCCGAAGCTGACTTGGTCATTGATGGATCCGATAACTTTTCGACTCGCTTTGCCGTCTCGGATGCCTGCGTTCGGTATCGAAAAGCCTTGGTATCTGGTGCGGTGAGTGGCTTTTCGGGGCAGTTGTTGGCGCAATCGGCGAGCGGTCGGCCATGTTATCGATGTTTGTTCGAAGAGGAGCCGGATCATGCGCCGCGTTGCGATACCGAAGGGGTTTTACCGGGTGCCGTATTGGCGGTCGCGGGTATGATGGTTCAATGGAGTTTGCTGGCGCTCATGGGGCGCCCTGAAGTTCCATATGGACAGCTTTTGCAGGGAGATTTGGTGAGTGGAGTGTGGCGTTCGATTCGTTTGCCGCAGCGGCCCGATTGTCATTGTCATGCATCAATTGAGCTAAAAACCTGACCGTTCGCTGGCTCCGGGGTAGACGTCATCTAAGGCATAGCCTAACACCGGTGCGAACGACGTCTAGACCTAGTTTTGGAGAGCCATGAGCGATCACGCAAAGTTAACGTACAAAGACCATTCCGTGGATATCCCTGTTGTGGTCGGTTCAGAGGGCGAAATCGGTTTGGATTTAGGCGCAGCCAAGCTGCGTGATCAAACCGGAATGGTAAGTCTTGATGTGGCGTTCAAGCATACAGCATCAACGCAATCAGCGGTTACTTTCCTCGATGGGGCGAATGGAATCTTACGTTATCGTGGCTATGCCATTGAAGACCTTGCGGAACGCTGTAGCTTTCTTGAGGTCTGTTATCTTTTGCTCAGAGGCGAATTACCGGACGCCACGCAGCTGGATGGTTATCGACGAGAACTCAACCGTCACACCTTATTGCATGAGGATCTCAAGCGGTTCTTTGATGCCTTCCCCAAAGATGCGCATCCGATGGGTATTTTATCAGCAGCCATGGCAGCGCTTTCGACCTTTTATCAAGACGGCGACACCGAAGACCCAAAGGCGGTTGAGCTGGATATTTATCGACTGTTGGCAAAACTGCCCACAGCGGCAGCGTTCGCATACAAGAAGAGCCAAGGTCAGCCTTTCATTTACCCAGACAATTCACTGCGATATCCTGCCAACTTCTTGCGCATGATGTTCTCGTTCCCAACGGAAGAGTGGTTGGCTGATGATGACATTTGTAACGCTTTGGATACGTTATTGATTTTACATGCTGATCACGAACAAAACTGTTCGACATCAGCTGTGCGTTTGGTCGGTTCAGGGCATGCTCCGTTGTACGCCTGCGTTTCAGCCGGTATCAGCGCCTTGTGGGGGCCGCGGCATGGCGGAGCTAACCAGGCGGTTTTGGTGATGCTTGAAGAGGTTCGCCGAGCGGGTGGAAACGTTAAAAAAGCGATCGAAAAAGCTAAGGACAAAAGCGATCCGTTTCGATTGATGGGTTTCGGTCACCGAGTGTATCGAAACTTCGATCCTCGAGCGAAGATCCTCAAGTCCAAAGCGGATATGGTCCTGAACAAACTCGGCGTCCATGACCCGTTGCTCGAGATCGCAAAAGAGCTCGAAGAGGTGGCATTAGCTGATCCTTATTTCGTGGATCGTCGATTGTATCCGAACGTCGATTTCTATTCGGGCATCATTTATCGCGCCCTCGGCATTCCCACGGATATGATGACGGTGATGTTTGCCATGGGGCGTTTGCCTGGTTGGATCGCTCACTGGAAAGAGATGCGAGAACAAGGTCAGCCGATTGGTCGACCTCGTCAAATCTACACGGGGCCGAATCATCGCGCCTTTATTCCGCTGAACGAGCGGTAGTTCATCACATCCTAAACCCCGTTTAGGTGGAGTCAGTTCATGAGCTTGTTGGTGGTCGGTTCGGTGGCTTTTGACACCGTTGAGACGCATGCGGGTCGGCGCGAGGATGTGCTCGGCGGTTCTGCTACATTTTTCTCGACGGCAGCGTCATTCTTCACGCCTGTTCGTTTAGTTGCTGTCGTTGGAGAGGACTTTCCGGAGCACCATGTGGCCGAACTACAGGCCCGAGGCGTAGAGACCGCGGGCTTACAGAGGCAACCGGGTAAAACCTTTCGCTGGGAAGGTCGTTACGATGACCTCAATGAAGCGACGACATTGGATACACAACTCAATGTCTTTGAACACTTCAAGCCAGAGTTGCCGACGGGTTTTGAGCAAAGTGATTACGTGTTTTTAGCCAATATTGACCCGGTGTTGCAGGGCCAAGTGTTGGATCAGATTCGTGCGCCACGATTGGTCGCCTTGGATACCATGAACTTTTGGATTGAGGATATTATTCCTGGTAAGCGGGCAGCACTCGAAGCGGTGATTCGTCGCGTCGATCTTCTCTTTGTGAATGACAAAGAAGCCGAACTGCTCAGCGGCGAGGATAATGTCGTCAAAGCAGCCCAGCGTATTCGTGACATGGGTCCATCGACAGTGGTCATCAAACGCGGTGAGTTTGGCGCGTTGATGTTTTCGAGTGATGGTATCTTTGCCGTCCCGGCAATGCCGCTTGAGCAAGTTGTTGACCCGACTGGCGCCGGCGATTCTTTTGCCGGGGGCTTTATGGGTTTCTTGGCGGCAAGTGGTCGAGTCGATGCTGAGGGCATTCGTCGCGCCGCGGTAGCGGGGTCGGTGACTGCAAGCTTTGCCGTTGAAGACTTTAGTTTGGATCGGCTCAAATCACTGGATAAGGGTCAGATTTCTAAACGCTATACAGCCTTTCGAGATTTGGTTCGTATTCCTGAATGAGTGAAGCCGCTGTTGATCTCATCACGTCCGAGTATCGCGTGATTTATGGTGATACGGATCAGATGGGCGTGATGTACTATGCCAATTATTTACGCTTGTTTGAGATTGGTCGGAACGAGTGGATCCGAGCATCAGGGATGCCCTATGGGCGCTTTGAAGAACAGGGTATGATGTTGCCCGTGGCTGATGTTCAATGCAGTTACAAGCGCAGCGCAGTTTACGATGATGTCGTCGCCATTGACTGCTGGACTCAGAGTTTAGGTAGAGCATCGATTAGCTTTGGCTATCGAATTCGTCGAGGCGATGAGTTATTAGCGACTGGCAGTACAAAGCATGCAGTACTTGACCGCGAGACCACTCGATTGAAACCTTGGCCTCGAGCACTGTACCAAGCTCTAGACGCCTACCGTCAGGGGCTGATTGGAGAGTTGAGCTAATGGATAGAAACCTTGCTTTGGAAATGGTGCGCGTGACCGAGCGAGCAGCTGTGGCTTGTGCTCGGTGGACCGGCAAGGGGGATAAAGACGCAGCTGATCAAGCCGCTGTGGATGCGATGCGTCGAGCTTTTGATGGTATTGGAATTGCCGGTGAAGTGGTGATTGGTGAAGGCGAGCGTGATGAAGCGCCGATGCTCTATATCGGCGAGCGAGTAGGGCGCGCTGCGCCCGGTGACCCGGAAGTAGCTATTGCTTTGGATCCTTTAGAGGGCACCAATTTGTGTGCTTTTGGCAAGCCTGGAGCGCTGGCGGTGATCGCGATTGGAAATAAGGGCTGCCTAATGAATGCGCCCGACTCGTACATGGACAAGATAGCGGTTGGACCGGCCGGCAAAGGCTGCATTAGCTTGGAAAAAAGTCCGACTGAAAATCTCAAGGCGGTAGCGAATGCCAAAGGGTGTCAGGTTGAGGATTTGACCGTCGCTATTCTTGAGCGACCCCGACACCAAGCGATGATCGACGAGATTCGTGCAGCGGGTGCGATGGTGCGGCTGTTTAGTGACGGCGATGTGAACTTTGCGCTGGCAACTTGCAAAGACGACAGTGGTGTCGATCTCTTCATGTCGACGGGTGGAGCACCTGAGGGCGTCCTTGCTGCGGTCGCCATGCGTTGTCTGGGCGGTGACTTCCAGGGGCGTATGGCGTGGCGCAATGATGATGAGATTGAGCGAGCGCGGGATATGGGGTTCTCGGAAGCCGATTTGACTCGGATTTGGTCCTGTGAAGAAATCGCTGCGGGCGATGTGTTGTTTTGCGCAACAGGTGTCACCGGCGGACCCATGCTTCCTGGCGTTGATTTCTTTGGTGGCGGTGCCACATCACATAGTCTGGTGCTGAGAAGCCGAACGGGAACGATCCGTCGGATTGAAACGATTCACGACTTTACACGTCGACCCTTGGAGTAGTTTATGGCTGTTGCGACCCGAAGTGTGATCATTAATGTCACGCCAGAAGAGTTTTATTCGGTGGTAGCTGATTTCGAATCATACCCTGAGTTTTGTCATGACGTGGACGCCATTGAAGTGGTCTCGCGCGATGGCGATTCGGCGCGTGTATTGTTCACCATTAAAGTAGTGAAATCGATTCAATACACGCTCGATTTAGTCGGTAAACCGAATACCGAACTCAAGTGGACCTTGCATTCGAGTAAGTGGTTTAAGCACAACAACGGGGGTTGGGATATCAAAGACTTAGGCGATGGACGTATCGAGGCGACTTATGGCGTTGATGTGGGACTCGGTGTCTTTGTCCCTCGAGCCATTACCAAGCGTATCGTTGAACTCACCTTCCCGGCTATGCTCAACCAATTTAAGAAGCGCGCTGAGCAACTTTTCCCTAAATGAGTGAGGCGCTTGCTCGTCTGCTCTGCCAGCGTCTGAGCGATGCCGGGCACCAAGCTTATGTGGCTGGTGGTTGGGTTCGTGACCGTTTGCTCGAACGCGCTACTGGTGATCTCGATGTCGCGACTTCCGCTCGCCCGGACCACG
>CACGMS010000078.1 GCA_902574205.1 uncultured Candidatus Hydrogenedens sp.
GCCTGCTTTGGTCGGTTCTTTATGGGGAGCTGCCGTCAAAACCAAGTCGGCCGCATTGGCAAAAAAACCTCCTTTCACGCCTGTGAGTCAAAAGAATCTCGCGCGTTGGGCGTCCGTTCTGGTCGGTGTCGGTGGGATCGCGATCGTGGGCAGTAGTTACATGGTGGTTGGCGCAGCGCAGGAGGAGTATGAGCCTGCAACAGCGACTGCGAACGATTATGACCAACTCGCAAGCGCGCAGATGCAGGCTCGTATCATGTGGAGTGCGGGGATCGCGCTAACAGGGGCTGGAATTGCCGGCTTTAGTTTGTTGGGGCGCTGATGCGGTTTGGGTCATTGGTGGCTTTAGCGTGGTGTTTAGGGTGCCTTCCGTCGGCTAATTTTGGTGATGTGCGCCGTTGCGAAACAAACCCCGATTGCGGTCAGGGTGGTTTGTGCGAGTTTGGAGTCTGCGCTCGGCTAGAGTGCGGCAACGAACGGATCGAACCTGGTGAGGATTGCGATGATGGGCCTCTCGGTAGTTCCACCTGCACCACGAGCTGCGTCGCCGTAGTCTGCGGCGATGGGTTAGTTAGTCAAGGCGAACTCTGCGACGATGCTAATTCGGTCAATGAAGACTCTTGCCGCAATGATTGTCGACCGGCGAGTTGTGGAGACGGTGTGGTGCGCATGGACTTGAGTCCGGGTGATCCTGATTACGAATCCTGTGACGATTCCAATGTTGTCGACACGGATGGTTGCACCAGCGAGTGTGTTCGAGCTCGTTGCGGAGATGGGATCATACGGCGTGGCGTCGAAGAATGTGATGATGGTAACGATGCCGACGATGACGCGTGCTTGTCGAGTTGTCTTCGCGCTCGCTGTGGTGACGGGATCGTTCGTGTCGATTTGCGGGTGGATGAGCCCTCAGGAGAAGCTTGCGATGACGGGAATACCGTACTGAGCGACGCGTGCGTCTCGTGTCAGTTTGCCACCTGCGGTGATGGTGAGGTTCAGAGCGGAGTCGAGGTATGTGATGATGGGAATGATTCCGATGAGGATGACTGCGTTGAAGGGTGCGTCGAGGCACGCTGCGGAGACGGGTTTGTTTGGTCCGGCAGCGAGGAATGCGACGACGGAAATCAGGTCGATGGCGATGCCTGTTTGACGAGTTGTGTGTCGGCAGCCTGCGGTGACGGAGTGATATGGCAAGGTAGAGAGGCTTGTGACGATGGTAATCAAAGTGAGCTCGATGGTTGCCTAACGAACTGCGTTGTTGCGGTTTGCGGCGATGGTTATCCGCAGCTGGGGATCGAGTTCTGCGATGATGGGAATCAAAGTAATAACGATGGCTGTTTGAATACCTGTGAAGTGGCGCGTTGTGGCGATGGACAGATTCGTCAGGGTGTCGAGGCTTGCGATGATGCTAATGCCTCAGATACCGATGCCTGTACCAATAATTGTCAGCTTGCGCGTTGTGGCGATGGAATCGTGCGTCTGGGACAAGAGGAATGCGACGATGGCAACGCCAACGAACTTGATGGCTGCACCGCACAATGCGAGACCGTCACTCCACCGCAAAACTGTTCATTTGTAGCTGATCGAACCCCTATAACCGTACGATGCGCGACGGAGCGCAGCTGGTCTCAAGCGCAGGCTGCTTGTGGTGCTTGGGGTGGTAATTTGGTGACGGTCGCCGATCAGCAGGACCAGAACCTCTTGTGGGCTGCAGCTCAGCGACGAGCCCATTGGATCGGTTTGCATCAAAACAATGGTGGAAACTGGGTATGGGCAGGTCGTGCGTCCAACTATCGGCGCTGGGGTCAATGGCAGCCCGATAATTGGGGCGGGGGCGAGGACTGCGTTGAGTTGTGGCCGACGGGCAGCGGGCGATGGAATGATGCAGCTTGCGGTAATCGCAAACGCTATTTGTGTGAACGCTAGTTAGACGTCACCTTCATTGCTCACTGCAGATTCGACGTGCTGCATCGAGTCCTTGGTCGCTAGGGGCGCCGCAAGCTAGTGTCCCACTGGAGTAGTCGCAGCGGCAGGTTTTGCTGAGCCACCAGTCGGGCATGTCGCGGGTTTGCAGGAACAGCGCGCTGTTCGCAATGTGATCGCCGGTGGCAAGGACGCTCATGCGTAAATCAGTGCGCTGACCCCAGCGCAAGAAACTGGTGAGATTCAAATCGCCAGCACCCCAAGCAGGATTCCCACGCGGGACCGGTTCGACTTGGCAACGGTCTAAGCAGGCTTCTGGACCTGTCGTTTCGATGGCCGCATTTCGGTGTTCTCGGTCGCGAAGTGGGCGCTCCGAGGCACCTGCCATTTTGATTTGAATGCGCTCTCGACACTGACCATCAAGACACGATTGTACACCCGGTCGCGTGCAGTCGCCTGCATTTTGACAGGCTTCGGTTTGCGACATGTCAAAGGCCTCGAACAGGAACTGACCTTGCACGGATACAGGAGCCTCACCGCGCCAATCTGAGCTCAGCGCCAATTGACTACTGCCGAGTAAATCGATGCAATAATGCAGTTTGGGACCGACTAACGGCTCATCTTGACCCGCCCAACTCATATCGCTGCGTTCAGCACCTCCAAATTCGCTGATGGCAACGGGCGCTTGGGCGGTCATGATCTGAACGATATGAGCGCCATGCATATCAGCACAGTTGGCTAAGTCGTTACCCGAGCCAACAATCGGCAAGTGTGCTAAGCCAATACTGTTGGGAACCGCTGCGGCGCATTCTTGGCCTTGTTGTCCGAGCATCACTAATTCGCTGTTGACTCGCACCGGAGACTGGGATGCTCCCACCGTTGCTGTGAGCGTCACTTTGGAGTCGATTCCAGTAAAGGTAATGCTCGCCAGGTGCCCGCCACTGCGTAGTTCTCTAAAGCCATTGCCGTCATGTTCCATGCCCGTCCAGACGGCATCGTTAAAGTCCACACGACTCATGTTTTGGGTGCGTACGATCAAACCCGCTTGGAGGTTGCGATCGACGTTGGGCACATGAATCGTAATTTCAAGCGAGTCACCTGCGCGCAATCCAGCGTTCGCTGTTCGATCGTCCACTTCAACGACGGTGAAGGCTCGAGCAGGCTCACACACGCACAGTGCGTCTTCGCAAGTAGCTCGACCTCCGCATTCTTCTGCGCTGCGGCAGCCTAGGATACAGCGCCCTGAACTGACGCAGGCTTCGCCCTGCTCGCACGACCCGTGACCTTGGCAATTGGGTGCACAAAACCGACCTGCGCAATGGTGTCCTTCACTACAATCACCATCGTTCGAGCAAGTATCAGGACAATCGCCGTTGGGACATGCGTTGATACATGCCCCAAAGGGGTTGTTGCCCTGAAATTCACACCGTTCGGTGTCTTGGCAATGACCATCGTGACGACAACCGTCTAAACATTGCCCGTCCTGACAAACGCTGCCCAAACCACAGGCAAAATCGTTGTTACACAGGCAGCGACCATCTTCCGCCCGACTAAAGCCTTCATCAGGGCATGGACCGGCGTCACGCGCATGGCGATCGATAAAGCCAGCATCTGCATCATACGACCCATCACCTTCTGTATTGCCGCAGCCCATCAAGCTCATCATGCTTAAAATCATGAGGCATCGGGTCATAAAAACCTCCGGTTGGTAAGGAGACGTTACCTGTTGCTGAGCCGCTCGCAAAGTTGCCGTACGATTTGTGGCGCGTCGAATCGATGATAGACGGGCTGGCATCGGCGACCGAGTTGAGCCGCAGCCACCAGAATTAAGGCTTCGAACTGCTGATCATCATTGAATAAACACTCGGTGTGCAATGATTCAGGGATCAATTCCGGATAACACAAAGCGTTGCGCACAATCGGCCATAACCCGAGTTGTACAGCCTCGGCGACACTGAGTCCAAAGTGCTCTTGCGCTGGGTCGGCGACGACGACATCGCATTGGCTGAGTGCTTCGAGATAAGGTTTTCGATCCAAAAATCCATGGTCGATAACACGATGCTTCAACTGGTTGAGGACTTGAGGTGGCTTTTGATGACGCGGACCAAAAAGATGGATGTTAAAGTCTAAGCCGTCGCTCGATAGTTTTGCCAAGCGGGCAAAGACACGATCTGGATTCTTATCGTGCTGCATGCGGTGGTTCCACGCAATTCTCAGGCAGCCCGGACGACGATGAGATGCTGTAGCAAGTCGCAATGGTAGCAGTTCATCGCAGTCTAAAGGTAAGCCAAGGACGACGCTGCGATCGACGATACGGTCAATCAGATCGCCTGGTACACGTTTAGGGAACATACTGATGAACGCTTTAGCGCGCTCGATGAACAACTCGTAGTGATGCTTTGAGTTCCACCAGATCAGATCAGCGACCCAGCATGAGAAGAGGTTGGTCAGGCCGAGATGGAGATCTTCTCGCTCGTCTCGATGCCGCGGATAACTCAATTGATTTTCGTGCATCAGGAGAACGCACTGAGTCTTATGCAGCTGTTCGGGACAAAGAGCCCTGAGTCGACTCAGGTCCAACATGTCGGTGGTGATCAGCAGACCGGGTTTGAGTTGTTCCGTGTTGATGGTTTGTGCAAACCACAGCGAAGCGACGCCCATACGCCACTTAAACAGATGGCTGCCAAGCGTTTCTGTCCGCGTTTCACCGGGTAAAAAACGAGCCAAGAGGGAAGTCACATACGCGTGACTTCCCCCATGGAATGGATCGAGTATGAGGTTATCGATCAGTTTGGTGGGTTGGGTTGCAGACGACGGCGAGGAAGGATGGGATTCGCCTCACCCCACATAATGATCGCTGGTTCCCACCAAGCCTCAGTATCCAGCAACTCGGCTGCCTCCTCGTACTCGAGACGACCGCCGATATAGATGCGAATCGTGGCGACGGTAGGACGCTCGGTGCCCGACCCCGCAGCACGATAATAGTGGACGCCGACGAGGTAGTCTTGAGCGACCTCAGGCTCTTCAATATTGACGTTCTCAGGACCAAAGCCGTTAAGGTCATCGAGATCGAGTCGGGGGTCGTCTTCTTCACCGCCATTTCCCCATTGTAGCTGCGGACGACCCAACAGAGTGGTGCAATTACTGTAATAGCAGTCGTTACGGCGGTCACGGTAATTGGTCGGATCGTTCCCACGGATCACATGGATGTCCACGTCCGAGCTCGGGTGGTCCCAAGTCAACTCGACGTGGATCGCCGAGTCAGGCTTCGATTCGATGGTCAGGACCGCCCAGTCTGACCAGACGCCGCGTTCGTCGCGCACTCGAAGCGCAACATTGTAGATGCCGGCCGAGTCCAAGCCAGGTGTACTCGTTCCGTAGACGAAGTCGGTTTCCATCGAGTTGGGATTGCGCAAACGCACACCGCTACCCTCGGGAACGCTCGCGCCATACCGCTCGTCTAAGCTCCATTCGTATGCTTCGATGCGCGCACCGCCCAAGCCGGTTGAGTTTTCACCCGTCACCGTCACGGTCGAAAGGGGAGCCGCCTGTGGATCGCCGTCGTCGTTGCGACGATAGTTGGCGCTGCCATCGATGGTCTTGACCTCGGGACGAGCAACCGGGGCGTTGTGTCCGATGCCGACCATGGGGCGATATAAGATACCACCTGGCACAGGTAAGTTACCCTTGAACCGAATAGACCCTGCGTATTTACCAAGGTTTTCGGGTTTGAACAAAATGGTGACAACCGACTCACGCCCCGCTTCAATGAGCAGGGGATTGGCTTCGCTGACCTCGACTTCCCGTTGGAGGCGGAAGATGGGTTGTCCATTTGTTGCCGCTTCAGTTGAGCAATAGCTTTGATCGGTCTCCACATCCAAGGCACAGAATTCGCCGATTGAGCACGGGTTGTCGGTAGCGCACTCTGCGCCGTGCACGAAGCCATTGTTATCCGATGCCCAGAACCCGGCGAACGGGCCCTCCGTGCAGGTCGCAGGCCCTGTACAATAGCTACCAAAGGTACAACTGCTACCACATTCCGCTCGCTCGGGTTGGCTAATCACGAGATCAAGGCGGGTGACCTCAGCGTCTCGGTCGCCGTTGTTGCGGACACGGAGCTTGCAGCGACCTTCGCCGCCATCGGTGCCCGCTTGTTGGTCGGGCACACCGACGGCGCCAAAGTTACAAATACCGGTATCGAAAATATCAGTTCCGACCTCTGCGACCACTTGGATATCGACATTGCCGAGATCTCGAGGCCAAGCCTGAAGTTCAATGATTGTGCGCGCACAACCCAAGGGTACGCCGGCTTCCTCACACTGTGCATCCTCAAGCATTTCGTCCGTATTTTCGGCGTTGCTGTAGACATGCACGGTGCCGATCCAATCGCCAGCTTCCCACTCGACGGTGGGAACGACCAAGACCCGGAGCGCTGTAGCGACGCTGTTGGTCAGGACGATGGGTTCTTCCCGCTCCTCCATGATGTCGCCAATCAGCGTGATCGAATCGAGTAAGGGGGAATCGTTTTGTACCTTGGCGGTGTAGATTTCGAGGTTCGGGGTCCCGACGTTGAGCAACTGAATCGTGCGCAGATTCTCTTGCGAGTTGAGTGCAATTTCACCCATGTCGACGGTGCAGTACTTGGCCGAATACGCGTTGCCTTCTTCATCATTGCAGATTTCAGTGTTTTGAACTTCGCTTGGATCGAGCGTCACTTGGAGTTCTCGTTGAACGCGGTTCACGTAGACCTCTTCACACGCACAGCTCTGCGTCAGTGTAGAGAGAATCAACATCGACGCCACTGCCCAGCGGGCAGAGTGGAAACGAGTGCAAGCAAAAGCCAATAAATTCACCATCGATAGAGTCCTCCAGGACGTCAAAGTCAGTCTTTCAGAACGATGTTCTTTAGGCTGATCGAGCACAAGCTACCTTAAGGTTTGAGTCTTCCGCATCGGAAACCTTACGGGGGTGTTCAAGTTATCGCTACGGGCGTCTAGCATAAAAATCACTTGATCGCTTCCCTCATCCGCACCTAATGACCGCCGCGCACGGAGTGTAGCGCAGCCTGGTTAGCGCACTTGACTGGGGGTCAAGGGGCCGGAGGTTCGAATCCTCTCACTCCGACCAACGAAGGCAGACGCAGGTCTGCCTTTCGTGTTTTTTGTCCCTGCGCTATCGCAGCGCCGTAGGGAGGAGAGCGGCTGTGCGAATTCTCGTCAGTAACGATGATGGAATTGCCCGGGAAGGGCTTCATGCGTTGGTCGATGCCGTCTCGCCGCTCGGCGAGGTTTGGGTCGTTGCTCCAGCGAGCGAAATGAGTGGAGTGAGCCACGCTATTACGCTTGAGCGCCCGCTGAGAGCGTATCGTTATGAAGGCCGTGATCGCTGGATCGCGGTGACGGGTACGCCGACGGATTGTGTCTATTTGGCTTTGCACCACTTTATGAAGGATCACCGGCCAGATGTTGTTGTTTCTGGTATCAATCATGGCAGTAACTTGGGCACTGATGCCCATTACAGCGGCACGGTGAGCGCTGCGCACGAGGGAATGAGTAATGGTATTCCATCGATTGCGATGAGTTTGGTGGCCTCGGGCCAGTCTGACTTTAGCGTCGCAGCGACTTTTGCGCGTCATTTGGTGGGTTGGGTGGCCGAGAACGGTCTGCCGGCCGGTGTGATGCTTAACTGCAATGTGCCCAAAAATGCTGATGGCCGATATGCAATTTGCCGGATGGGTGTGCGACGCTACTTGGGTGCGCGCGTGACGCATCGCAAAGATCCACGAGGCAAAGAGTACTTCTGGATTGGCGGTACGGAGATCCACCACGCTGGGGAGGTCGACAGTGACACCGCAGCTCACGATCAAGGTTTAATCTCGGTCATGCCGATTCGTCATGATTTGACGGCCTATAAAGCGTTGTCCGAACTCGCTGAAATACGTGTAGATGGACAGGCGCCAGTGCAGGTCAGCACGGCCGCTGGAGAAAATTGATGACGGATGAAAAGTCGTATGGCGGGCCCATGGGTTGGGTGCGTCGGCTTTATGACTGGGTGCTTGGTTGGGCGGAGACGCCCTACGGGGCACCGGCTTTGTTCATTTTAGCTTTTGCTGAATCGAGTTTCTTTCCGATTCCGCCGGATGTACTTTTGATTGCTTTGGCAGTCGCCGTACCGACTCGTGCTTTTCGATTTGCCTTAATCTGTACTGCGGGTTCAGTCGCTGGAGGTGTCGCCGGCTACGCGATTGGCGTTTATGGCTGGGAGGCCATAGGGAAGCCGATCGTTGATGCCTATCATGGGCAGCCGGTCATGGATAAGATTCAGGCTTGGTACTCGGAGTATGGTTTTTGGGGTACGCTAGCCGCAGCGATTACTCCGATTCCCTACAAGGTGTTTACGATTTCATCGGGTGTGTTTAAATTCC
>CACGMS010000079.1 GCA_902574205.1 uncultured Candidatus Hydrogenedens sp.
GAAATGAGATCCGGGTTTTCGTTACTCGGAGCGCGAGTGACTTCTCGATGTACAACCCACGATTTCATGTGACGGTTCGTCTTCTCACGGCGCGTTTGCGACGCGGCGAAGACAAGAAAGACTGGCCAAACAGTGTACATCTGGCCAACGGGACGGTGATCGATGGCTTAGCACCCCTTCCGGAAGTTTATGCGGGATTGAATCCCAAATCGTGCAGTTTTTGCACAAGTGGGTATGTGATCTTTGCAACGCCGAAAGGTCGATTCGTCGATTTTGGGGGTCGGCCGGTGGTTGGGTCGTTCTCTGTGGCGCGAAAGGGTAACGGCGGTTTTCAAAGAGTTTGGCTGACTCGGGTGGTGGCTTTCAATGGAATGACTGGGTCAAGCCGCATCTTTGCTTGGCATGGAGATCGGTGGCGATGACTCGTGGGTTTACGCTCATCGAGGTGCTGGTCTCCTCGATAGTATTCATCATGATTCTAACGGGCACGCTGCCGCTGGTGCTGATGAGCGCCAATTCAGGTCGCAACAGCTACGATATGGGCCGAGCCAACGAAGCGTTGACGATGGTCATGGACCGGATTGTTGGGGCGCGTCAGGTCGGTGCCCGACTACCGGGTCCTAATGGCTTTCCGGAGGATGTGTCGCAGGCACCTGAAAGTGGAACATTGTGCTATTTTCTTCGCTCAGATGATTCCCGAGCACCGCGCCCATCGAGCTGCACCGAGGTCGGGGATAACAGCTTGGTCTCGCGCTCAGACATTGATGATCGTTACGCAGTGCAGTGGTTGGTCAAGCGCGAGGACCAAATGCAGGGTGCTCCAGCCATCGATAATATTTCAGTCACTGTCAGTTGGAAGCGTGGAAAAGGAAGGGTCCGTCGGGTCACTGGCGTTGTACGGGTGGCTCGATGATGCGCCGTGGTCACAGTCTCAATGAGTTGATGATCGCCGTCTCGTTGTCGATGGTGCTGATGTCGCTGATCTTTGCGATTGCCGTTAATTTGCAAGGCGGTTCAGAGAAGATCAATCGGCGCGTGGATCAGAACTCAGCGGCTCAGGCGACGATTGATTTGATCCGTGCCGACGTTGAACTGGCAGGCCATCGGTGGGGAGGTGGTGATGTTGCTCGCCGCGATAATTTCCCCGGCGGTTGTGGGGTCGATGCGCGAGGTTTAAGCGGAGGCCCGAGTGTCGGTTTGATCCCGGGACCGCAGCAGGTCATACTTCGGTCTGATCGATTTCCAAATGAGGTACAGGGGTTTCGGGTGGGTCAGCGTGACCAGGTTCCTGACGGACAACTCACAGGGCTCGATGAAGAGGTTGTTTACGCCTTCGAGCGTTATGATGAGCGGCGCAATCTCTGGCGGTTAAAGCGAGCGTACCGGACGGGCCTGGACGCAAACAACGGTTGGCAGTGCATGACGCTGATGGAGAATTTAGTCATTCCAGATGACGGAGAGCCTTTTCGTTATGATGTTCTGGTGACTCGATCAGGGCGTCGCGTGGTCGATCGACACTTAACCCTTGCAAACCCTGTTAGCCGTCGTGTGCTCAAGCCGTTTGGTGGCCGTGTATCGAATGATCTGTTCAATGTTGACGGACGCGGTGGCATTGATGTGTTCGATTTTGATGCGTTGACCACCGGGAGTTTGATCGCCGGTATGCACATGCGCTTTTGCATGGGTGATGGGCGCGATTTGCCCGGAGGTGGAGCATATAGCTGCAATCCTGAGAATATGCGCCGTTCGAGCAATAACCTGCGTTTGGTTGAAGTCGGTATTACGACTAAGAATCTGCTGACCTGGCGGGCCTATATTGAAGGGCGGCAAGGATGATTTGGCGCCACCCGACAGAGCGCCGAGGTATGGCGTTGATCATTACTGTGGTGATGACCACGATGATCGCTATGCTGGCGATGGGTCTGAGCGCCGTGACTTGGGATGAGATTGGTTTGTCGGCGAATCGCCGGCGAGCGAAAGCGGCTCGATTTGCTGCCGAGGCAGGTCTGACTCATTTCGTTTCCTTGGGTATGGGTCCGGATCAAGTCGCTCAGACGGCGAGCGGTCAAGAGAACTATGAGATCATTCGATCGACACCCGTTGATGGTAACGTCAACAGCCGACGCGGCCATTACCGGGTGCAAGTTGGCTTCTGTTGCCGATCCGATGGCTCTCGTCTTCCGTCCAATCAGATCCGAGTGACCAGCATCGGTGAAGTGAAACGTGGCGAGCGAATTTTCGCAAGCAGCAGTGTTTCGGTGACGTTAGAGCAGTTTGATCCATCGAGCGCAGTTTTGGATCGTGAATCGCAAGGCGGTTTAAGTGCAGAAGCGCTCAAAACCCAGGTATCCAGTGGCGCTGGCGGGGTTTCGCTACCCAGCCCGCCTGAGCGGAGGTGAGCATGATGTATCGTGTCATCATCGTGTTGATGGTTGCAGCCCTGCCTTGGGTTGCTCATGCTGACTATAAACCGCGCACGGTGGAACAAGCGGTTGAGCCTGATTTGGTGATCGCCGTCGATAACCATGCATCGATGACCTATGATTGGTGTGGTTCATTTGAACGCAACCAAGTGTATGGCGATGGTGATAGAAATCCTCGGTTTCGAGGCGGGCGAACGCTGTGTCGACTCGGTGAAGGTCGGTCACGTTTGCAGCATTTGCGGACGGCTTTGCGGCATCAGTTTGAAACCGCTGAAGGGCTGCGAATGACCTTACTCAGGCCGGGGCAAAACGCCGATTTAGGTCAGTTGTCTGAAGCACCTAACTATCGCTATCCCGCAGGCCCTCGGGGAGCGCGCCAGAGCCTCCCTATGTGGGGCCCTGAAGGAAGCAACAGTCGTTGCAATTCGAACAATCAATGCTGCTGGGGGGGTTCGGTTTCGGACTTTAACCGGCGCCAGGTTCGCCGTAACTTTATCTCCGTCGATTCGCAGTTGGTCGAGAACAATCGCGGCGGCTTTGTCTCTTGGGTTGACGCACAAGGCCCTGTGGAAATGCGTGGCTTGGGTGCCAGCAATTTGCAGGGAATGTTGATGGCATCGCGCTATGTCCATCAACGAAACGCGCAGCGGGGTTCGGCTGCGGATGAACAATGCCGCAGGCATTACACGATGTTGATTACCGACAGCTGGGATCATCGAGGACTTAGCCTGTGTTCGACCGCCAACAATAGTGTATCAAAGATCGGCACTACGATTCGCGAGAACCGCAGTCGGTCGTTGGGTGTCGCTGCTTCCGATACGATCGTCGTTGGCTTTGGTCCGCACTATTTGAATGTGACCGCTCGCGCGAATCTCGATGCATTGGCTCGAATTGGTGGGCAAGCCATGCATCCGACCATGCCTTATGTGGTGAACAACAGCGTGGGTCGAGCGTTGTATGCTCGCACGCCTGAGGAGCTGCAAAATGTCTTAGAAGGTGCAGTACAAACGGCGTTGTCTGGTGAATATCAGGGCGGTCGAGCCGAGGTGACGACGCTGTGGACGGCTTCGAGCGATGTCGGTCGGGTTGTGGACAACGGGATCTTGGTGCCTATCGTCCAACAACCAGGAAACCGTGGGCGATTGTATGCCTTTCGTTTGTTTCACGAGGATCAACCTTTTTCGGGAGAATGGACCTTTAACGGGGATCCCAGTATTCGTTGGGATGCAGGCGCACTGCTTGCAAGACGTACCAGCTATCCGGATCGATCCGGACGAGCGTCGAATAGGAACCCCAGACGAGTCTACACGGGTGTTGAAGTCTCTGAAACGGCTACACCTCAGGTCAGTTGGCGCACGGGTGCCTTGCGTCGTTCCGATGTCGTTTGGCCGATTCCGCGTTCTGAACGAATGCAGTGGTATCGCTCGTTCGATCTGCGTTGTCCCTTGAGTGCTCCGAACGACTCTCGGTGTTGGGATGTGCCCGATCTCAATGAAAACGGAAATGCAAGCGATGACTTTGACCGGCGCGTCGCGATGTCACGTGTGATTATGAAATTGCGTGGCGCCCATATTGATACGACTCAGCCTGATGCGCGAGTGGGGGATGAGATCGTCGATAAGCGACGCGGCTTTATCGATGACGACGGCGCCTGGAAGCTAGGTCCCTTGGTTCATAGTTCGCCAGTCACGCCAAGGTTTGGTCGCAACACCGCGCGTCAAGACACGGATCCGAGTTATAAGGCTTATGCATCGGTAGTCGGCGGTAATCCGCCGATGGCGTATGTGGGCGCAGGGCATCTGATCCATGCCTTCTATTTGAATGCGTCTGATGCTGACGGCTTTGTACCGCAGGGTGAGACACACGTCGCAGGTGAGGAGGCGTGGGCCTATTTACCACGCGCCAACCACAGGTTGATTCGTGACGTCTTTACACCGGATTTTGCAGGCTTTCGTGCCGATAAGCCGAGTCTGATGAATGGTCGTTGCCGAGCCTTTGAGGCGAAGTTGAATTTAGAAGAAGCTGAAGAACGCGGTGGTTGGTCCTCCTTATTGATCTGCCCAGCTGTTGGTGCGCGTAAGGTCGTCGTGCTTGATGTCTCGAAGCCTCTAGAGCCTTCCCCTGTCTTTGAGTTCGGCGATCGCTACTTGGGCGAGGTGCACTCGACGCCTGCCGTCGGCTATGTCGATGTGGGTGGTGATCAGACAAAGCCAGTGATGATTGTCGCCTCCGGAATCGGCAATGCACAGTCCCGAAATGGTATCAATTGCCCGAAAGTTTGGTGTCGCGATATTCCAGCCGTGATGGTGGTTGATTTGGCCACAGGACAAGTCATGCAACGCTTGGTTCTTCCGCAGTTCCGAGGCGAAGGGATCATGACTGATGTTTCGGCGATCGATCATGACGGCGATGGCGCCCTTGATTTAGCCTATTTGGGGACGACCAGCGGTCGTGTCTTGACGCTCGATTTACATGGTCGAGGTCGAGCTGATGGGGCAGCGTGGCGGTTTGCCGAGCGTCAAGGTAGTGATCGTACGATGGGTGGACGTGTTCATGTTGGCGCGCCGGTGATCGATATGCGTGAGCGAGGCGCAGCTCAGTTTAATTTGATTCTCACGGCAGCAGATGTGGACGGACAAGGACGCCCACCTCAGCGTGGCAGTGTTCGTGTGTTGCAAGAGCGTAATCCTACCAACCCGAGAGGTTCGAGTCTAAGAACTGGCTGTGATCTAACACGGGCAGGCAATGCCCGACTGGGGGCTCGTGAGTATGCGGTAGCGGCACCTGTTGTATCGCAAGGTGTGGCTATTTATACGACTGTGCAAGGCGGTGAGGGATGCGCAGGTGCAATCCAAAGAATGCGCTGTGTTGACTTGGATACATGTACAGAGACCTGCAATGAAATTATCTGCGATCCGCGTGAGTCGACGTGTTCGTCGGAGCCTGCACCACCGACATTTCTCGCCGATGGACGTCTGTACTATTATGATGCGGGCGCTGGTATGCTCAAGACATTGGGTAGAGTCACCGATGGGGCAGTTGAGATCGCTCCTGCCGGTGGTTTCACCAACAACCCAGAGCCCGGTATGAAGCCCAATCAGGCGCAGCCGAAAAATCTGATCATGCACTGGCGTGAAGTGTACTAATGCGCGGGCAGTGCGTCGGCTTACTTAGTGTCTTTTTATCGCTAGGTTGTGCGGGAGATGCCGAAGCCGAAAATCGACTTGAAAGCATCCGCCAAGCGTATTCGTCGGCGATCAAAATCGATTTTATAGCGGGTCTTCATGGCAACGATGTGGCTGCAGTTCTCAAAGCGCTCGATACCTTTGAAGGACCTGGGGATTTGCGAGATGAAGCGCGCGCATTTGCGGAGCGTATTCGACGCACTCAAGCGCGTAATCCGCTGGAAGACGCGAAGTTGGAAGCCGACGATCTCTTTGGCGCTCAGGTCGAGGAAGCATTGCCGCAACTCGCCAGCGCTGACCGGACAGAAGCAATTTGGATGAAAGCGCTTCAGGTTGGTGCTTTTCGTGCAGATTTTGAGCGGTATTGGTTGGGCTGCTTTCAGCCTGTTGGGGGTGCACCCGATCGGTGGCAAATTTTAGATGTTCCACCCTGTAGGAGACGCCCGGGACTAGATCGTATCGCTGAGGTTCGATTTAAGGGTGGTCAGATCAGTGAGCTGATCACTCACGAACAATTATTGTCAGCCAATAAAGCGATGCCTTAGTGCCACCGGACTCCAGATAACGGAGGTTGGATCGCCAGATAGTATTCGGCGCGTCGGTTGCCGGCTTCCTCGGTTTCATCGGGGGTTTTGATTTTAGGTCGGTCTTCGCCCAAGCCTGCATGGCGAATCGGAATTCGAAGCCTGCCCTTTTTCTTGAAATAGCGCGCAATTGCGCGCGCTCGCTGCAGCGATAGTCTTCGATTACTCGCCGCATCGCCGACGGTATCCGTGTGACCAATCACGAAGAGTTTGACCGGAGCCCATCGCTTGGCCACTTTGACCTGCGGTTTGATCAGCTTAATCGCTGCATCGAGTTTGGGTCGTTCTGAAGCCGTAATCTTTGCTTTGCCGCTCGCAAAAACGACGTCTTCGTGTGGGATCTCTACTTTCCAAGGAAAGAGATCGATCGCCTGAAAAAATCCTTGCTCGTCATAGGCCGTGAGTGAAATTTTCAAAATGGTGCCCTCTTTGCCGAGAAGAGGTATTTTGAAGGGCACACCTGCAGGGCGTGGGGTTTCGAAAAGTTCTTCTTCACGGGCTAGTCGTTTACCGCTGATTCCGATGATCGTGTAGGCAACACGAACGCATGGACGACTGACCGTGAGCTTCAATTGTCTAGCTTTGAGATCGAGTCCTTTGTCGCTGACTTTTATTTTGAGCGGTCCGTATACGGATGCATCGAATTCGAGCGGTATCTTTCCGGTAAAGCCATTTTTAAAATGTACAGTCAGTTCACCGGTATAGTGTTGTGTCCCTTCCGGTTGAGTGAGCGCAAAACGTACACGAGTTCCTCGGCGAGGATTTTTGTGTTGGCGTCTAATAACTGTTCCGTCGCTGCGCTTGAGTCGAACTTCGATGAGTTTGAGTCGGTCTTTGATCACCACATTAAGCGTCGGCTTTTTGCCTAAAGGAACGATGGGATTCAAATCGACCTGGACCCCAACACCCGCAGTCAAAGCGCTGCTTGAGAAAAGGAAGACGCTGAGTCCGATTATTCGGGTCACCAT
The DNA here is from genome assembly GCA_902574205.1 of uncultured Candidatus Hydrogenedens sp. Taxonomy (GTDB): domain Bacteria; phylum Myxococcota; class UBA4151; order UBA4151; family UBA4151; genus CACGMS01. Next base: position 7,161 of record CACGMS010000079.1, read on the forward strand.
GGAAACTCCCAGAGGTCTTTTGCGACGAACTGAAATGCTGCTTCTGCATCTTCACCAAAACGCTGGAGCAGCAATTCTGCTTGGCTGACGCCCAAGTGCACGAGCATGTGCAGCGGTGCAAGATAGAGTCGCTCGTCTTGTCCTTGGTCGTTTAACTGAGCGCGGCGCTCAAGACCGTCTTCAGCGAGCGAGAGAACTGCTGCGGCGAGCTCCTTGAGTGATCCATAGTCGCTGACACCGCTGAGACCATGTGTGGCCGCCGTCGTGGCTAACTGCTGCCAACTCGCCGATGACCAATCCTGGGTTAGCTCATCGGCTAAAGTGAGTGATTCTTGATCATAAAGAAGGCCTGCCCAAAGCGCGTTTAGAGCGACAACCATTTGCCCGCATCCGGCATCGGCGCTCCGCAATTCGAGAAACGACTTGAGACGGATTTCGGGGAAAATGCCTGCAAGATGTTGCTCCCAGTCGTGGGGTCTGGCCGCCATGGTTTGATCATGCTGGGCAAAACTTTGATCACTTGCTGGTTGATACCTCTGGTCACGATACAAAAAGAGCATCCGTTGTTGAGCCGCCCACTGGGCATAGGATTGGTAGCTTTGTGCCTGGTCGAGCATCCAATCGAAGCGTCCCGACCGTTGGATGTCCGTATCATCCCAAATTGCATAACG
>CACGMS010000080.1 GCA_902574205.1 uncultured Candidatus Hydrogenedens sp.
GCTTGGGATCCGCTTGGTGATCGTTATGTTGATCCGTTTGACGGTATGGTGGACCTTCAAACCAAGACGTTGCGTTGCGTTGGAAAGGCTCAGGACCGCTTTGCTGAAGATGCGCTTCGTTTGTTGCGTGCGATGCGCTTTGCTGCGACGCATTTCCTGATGCCGGCGCCAGGTCTTGAAGCGGCAATGGCTGGGTGTGCAGCGCGATTAGACCAGATCGCGATCGAGCGCGTTGAGCGTGAGTTTTCGATTTTATTTGAGCGAGCCGAACGGCCAAGCATCGGGTTGAACTTAGCCTTGCGTACGGGTTTGATCGCGCACGTATTGCCCGAGCTAACACCGCTTGTTGGACAAGCTCAGAATCGCTTTCATGCCTATGATTGTTGGGACCATACGCTCGCTTGTGTCGATGCGGTTCCTCCGGGTCATAGCGATGTTCGCTGGGCCGCTTTGTTGCACGATTTAGGTAAGCCTGCGTCTGCAACACCGCATCCTGATCGACCTGGGGAATACCGATTCTTTGGTCATGAAAAGCTCAGCGCAATGCAGGTGGATGACATTGCCCTTCGACTCCGGTTTTCGAGTGCACGACGTGAACAAGTGAGCGCACTCGTCGCGACTCATATGCTGCATCCTGATGAGGCCTGGGGTGATGCAGCTCTTCGCCGATTACTTCGCAAAGTAGGGATTGATCGAATTGATGACTATTTGATGCTCAAGCGTGCAGATATTCGGGCAAAAGGTACTGCTGATGTGGCTTCGCTTATGGCAGGCGTTGACGTCATCGAGAGGCGTTTGCGCCGTGAGATCGAGGGCGGTTCTGCCCTCGCAAGACGCGATCTCGAAGTCGATGGAACGGACCTGTGTATGGCATTAGATCGTGAGCCTGGACCGTGGTTGCGTGCCGCTTTTGAAGACCTGCTTGAATGGGTGATCGAAGACCCTGGGCGCAATGTGTCTGATCAACTTATTGCTCGGGCTCAGCAGTTCAATCGTGATTAGATTTCAGTCGTTGGTTGCTTCATCGAGTCGATAAGGTTCGATCTGTTTGGCGAAGTGCTGTTCTGGGAGATCGCCGAGGAGCGGGACGTCACCCATCAGAATATCGGCGAACATGACGAAGTCGCCACGCAGGCTCCACAGCGGGTAAGTAAAAGTAGCGGGTCGGTTCTTTTCGAAAACAAAGTGACCAATCCATGCACAGCCGTAACCAACAACAGGACTTAAAGCCGCAAGCATCCAGTGACCCAGTAATGTCGAGCAGATCAGCAGGCTGATGACCCCTAAGGTGCCGATAAAGTGAAGCAGTCGACAGCGTCCATGGCGATGCTCACTCAAATAGTAGGGATAGAATGATTCGAACGATTCAAAGGGTTTCATGGGGTCTTCTTAGGTGCTTTGGATAACTGGTGTTTGGCGTGTTCAAGAATCAATATGTCATTGCTTGCTCTTTGCTTGAGAAGAACAGGTCGGTTGAATCGAGCAAATCCAAGCCCTGTTGCGGTCACCCATATTCGCTGATTAGGCCCTTCCACAGCAACATCGATGACGCCTGGTCGCTCGGCTGCTTTGAGAATAGGCCCTGATGCTGCGGGATGGATACGAATATCGATGGGAACATTGAGCGTTTCACCAAGTCGATAATGGAGCTGATCATCGACGCTGAGTATTTTTCGCAGGTCGACAGCGTGATTCGGTAGCCGACCGGATGATCGATGAGTGTGAATGGTGTCGTTGACCCGATCGACGACTTCTTCCAAAAAGTAGTCAGGATGCGCGGCCATCGTGCCTGCTTGTGTGGGGAGAAGGCCATAGCACACAACCAGCCATACAAACACGCCCGCACGGAGCCAGCCTCGGCGAACAGGTAGCCTCCAACACAGGGCACAGATGAGCAGGATGATCGACCAAAAGATCGGTATCGGCTCACCTAAATAATAAGCCCATTGATCCCCACGACCTAAGCGCCACCAGTCCATGATCCTACCGAGTGCGACCATTAGGGGCACGCTCGTCCACAGCATAATATAGCGCCTGCTGGCATACTCGTTCATGCTGGGCTGAGTAGTTGGTGATGCGGTCTGTCGTCCAGACCGCATTTGAGTCTATAACGAGTCAGGAATTGTTGAGCGTAAGATGCTTCGAGTGCTGTGCTTGAGTTTGGTCACTTCATGCGTCCTTGGAGAGACGCAAGCACCTGCATTACCGCCGACAAAGAATTGCACTCGGTTGGTCCATGCCTTGAGTGTGACGAAGCAGGTTTTGGATCAGCAAACCCTAAAGCCGATCGGTCTGATGTTGGACCCCATGCTGCTCGAAGGTCGGCTTGATGATGAGTTGCGCGTGCTCTTGGATCAGCCGGAGCAAGTTGAGCCTCACATCGGCGGTGATCGTTTACGTCCGGCAGCGCGAGCCATTTTAGAGCTGTTGCAGTTGCACCCGCCCCAAACTCTTGCAGATCCTTTACAGGTCTGGATTCGTTCCGCTGTACGCGATGAATCCGTAGATCACGGCTTGCTCGGCTTTATGCTGGCTAGCGATGATCGCCTAGCGGTGGTCATCCCGGTTCGGAAGATGTTGACTGATTGCGGTGAGGGACGCCCTCTTGCGCAAGCGATCGCCGATGCTACCGGTTATCAGATGACTTGCGGTTCAACCCTTGCCTGCTTACTCAACGAGTTTGCCGGTCTCGCCGGTGATCCCCAAATCGAGCAAGCTTTACAAGGTCTTACCCTTGAAGGTGAAGAGGGGCGAAAAGCGTTCGGTTTGTTGGTCGCCCAAATCATGCGTGCGAGTGCACAGCCAGCTTTTGATGTGGCTCAGGCGCAGGAGCTCTTACGCAACGTATTTAGGGACCGGTTACCTCAATCGTCGCTTGAGCGACTGGATCGATTAATGACCATCATTGGCGAGCATTTCGCCGATGAAGGGCGCCGAGCTACTTGGTTGCAGGTCGTAACCTGTACTGATCGGCATGATCCGCAGTTTGCAGTCGCGGGTCTTTTTTACGATTTGGTGCTGGGTACGGAACTTGATTTAGCTCAGTTACTCGATTCGGATGAACACGAGGCCTCAAGCCCAGCGCGCTGGATTAATCCATTGCACGCCCTTGCTCAGACGGTGACACGACGCTCAGATCTACGTCTGCCATTGAACGCGGCCGTTGAACCTTTTTTGACACCGTCGATGATGCGCGTTGCGCTGAGCACATTGAGCGCTCCAGACCTACGTGTGGTTGTTGAGGCGTGGTTTGAACTCCTTGATCAAGGACCTCAATGCGAACCGGCTTAGTTGTATTCTTTTTGAGTTGGGCGGTGAGCGTTCAAGCGAGTCCATTGGAGTTGTACGGCATTGGCTTGCGTGGGGTTGGACGTGGATTGGCGAATACCGCCGGAGCACGCGATGTTTTTGCCACATTTTATAATCCAGCCGGACTCATAGAGATTGATTCGATCGAGTTTGCGCTGGTGCATCAGATCAACACACCTTGGGTTTCAATTGACATGGAACGCACGGATCCTGCTTTTGCGCCTGCCTTCCCAGAGACCTATCAAAACACCAGTGTGGCTCTGGCTGTGCCGCTCACCGGTCGTTTGGCGGGTCGAGCCAGCCTCGGTGCTTTACTCGAGGTTCCCAACGGCATTTTGGTGCGCGCCAGGACGCTTGATGCGCGTCGGCCGCATTGGTTTATGTATGATTCCTATCCGGATATTTTTATTTCTCAAATTGCGTTGGCCTTACGCTTCTTTGAGGGTTTTAGTCTTGCCGTGGGCGTTCATAATAACAGCGGGTTCAAGGGGCAAATCAACGCACAAATTGACATGAATACGAACACGTGGAGTCAGCGCGAAATCGATTTTGAGTTTACCGGAAACTATGGCCCAACTGTGGGTGCTAAGTTTTCATACAAACGCCTGCATTTGGGTGTGGTCTATCGTTCCCCGTTGACCATGGAGTTTGCAACGCCTGCAGAGCTTACGGTCAATGAATTAGATGCAGGTATGCGTTTGGATTTGTCCGGAGCCGTACACCCGATACCGATGGTGGTCGCATCGGGTCTTGAGTGGCGTGCTGGTGATTGGCGTCTGGAGTTGGCGGGGCATTGGAAGCAGTGGTCGAGCGTTGATGATCCGTCGGTAGATATCACCATCGATGTACAAGGCAGCGACGTCGACTCCTTAGGTCTTGGGCGTGCTCTCGACGTACCTGATCCTCAAGCTCAGCCCCGTCAGAGTCCAGGATTTAGAGACACCCTAAGTTTGGGCCTGGGTATGAGCTACCAGTGGTCGCAGGCTGTTGAGGGGCACGCAAGCTACAGCTTCATTCCAAGTCCGATTCCCGATCAGATCCAGCACACCAATCTAATTGATCATGACCGTCATGTGCTCGGCCTAAGCGTGATTGGTCACTTTAGAGACCCATTCGGCGTGTTCATGAAACCGGTGAGTATCGGTCCTGCGGTCCAATGGAATCATCTCGCCAAGCGCCAAGTACAAAAGCGTATGGGGGTCTCAGATCCTGTGGGTGATTGGGCAGCCCACGGTGGTGTGTTGAGTCTGAATTTTGGCATTCAAGGCGCTCTTTGAGGTGAGGGTCCGATAGGTATCGTACCCGTAAGACTTGCGCTTTATTAAAAATTGGTTCAACCATTTGGTCGAACCAATTGGGGGTGGTTGTGAACGACGCATTGACGCTCAGTGGTCAAGTGGCTCAACGCCTGAGAGAACGGATCGCTGATGGAACGTGGACCGCAGGTGCTACTCTACCTGCTGAACGCCGCCTAGCCACCGAATTGGGTGTCTCACGTGGCTCGTTACGCGCGGGAATCGCCCAGCTGCAGGCTGAAGGTCTGGTCGAAGCGCGCCAGGGTTCTGGTACGCGCGTCTGCGCCGATTTGAGCCAAGTACCACTCGATTGGATGTCATGGGTTTTGGCGCATGAAGGTTTGGACCCGAACGAAGCACTGATCGTGATCGAGCAACTCGTTGCCTTACGACGCACCGTGGCGCTGCACGTTCTTGAACAGGCGATCGATGCGCTCGACGAAATTAAGCTGGATGCGTTTCGTCGTTTGGTTCGTGAGCAAGGGCAATCCATTGGTCAACCGATACGCTATGAAGCGTTCGAGCAACAGATCGAGCGATTCTTCATCGCTCTCGCCGATAACCGAATCGTCTCTTTGCTCAATGAAAGTTTACGACGTTGTTTCAAGGCAAGGCCTGAAGTTGTGACTGCGTTTATGGGAGATTTGGAGAACCATCATGCGGGTAATCAGGCGCTGCTCGCTGCATTGCAGCTCGTCGTGGAACAGCCCGAGCAAAAATCTCAGATCATGGCAGCGATTAAAGAAGGGCTCGTTGAGTTTGAAGCTCAGGGGCTAGTTCGAGTACGAGAGCAGGTGTCGGGATGATGGGTTGGCTGACGCTTCAAGCGCTCGATGCAGTGATTCCTGGCAATGAGAAGGTACCTGGATTGGCTGCTTCACAACGCGGGCCGATAGTGGTCGCAGAATTGAGGCGTGAGGCGCCCTTTGAAATGCGCTTAGTACTCAGTCTCGCTGTCTGGGTGTGGCTGCTTTCACCAATCTTTACGGTGTGGGTCCCGTTGCCGGCTGTGCTCTTGTCTAAGCGACTCAAATCGCTTCATACCGATCGGATTACGAGTACCTCTTTTTATCTGATTCGGCAGGTGTCCTTGGTACTCAAGCAGGTGGCTGGAATTGCCTGGGGACAAGACCCTGAAGTGCGAGCCGCTTACCAGATGGCGCCTTATCCAGAGGATCCTGGAAGCTGGAAGGGCATGTCATGACGCACCAAGCTTTTGAACCCAAGCAACACATTCAGTGGGACGCCGATTATGTCGTGATCGGAACGGGTGCCGGTGGTGCTGCTGCCGCCTCTGAGTTGGCTCGTGGTGGCGCAGAAGTGGTGATGGTTGAGGCTGGGCCTTGGCGCGATCCGAGTGATTATCCAGCGAGCGTTTATGGCAGTTTTCGTGATCTGTTTGATCGCTGGGGAACGACTGTGACTCGAGGAAAGGCAATCTGGCCGATCATCCAAGGCTCGTGCGTGGGCGGCTCAACGGTCATTAATTCTGCGATCGTGGTTCGAACCCCTGGTGATATTTTTGATCAGTGGCAGCGTGAGCACGGCGTGGGTGGTGATGTACTCGCTGAGCGAGTTTGGGCGCATCAGGATCGTATTGAAGAAGAACTTTTTGTCGAAACCACGCGACCGGACCGATTGGGTCGGAGCTCAGAACTGGCCGCTGCTGCAGCTCAAAAGATGGGAATTGAAGGTCATTTGATGCGCCGGTCGGTCAAGGATTGCTTGGGTAGCGCGGGCTGTTTACAAGGCTGTCGGCACGGCAAAAAGCAAAGCACCAATTTGCAATGGGTGCCTGAGGTATTGGCGCGCGGTGGGAGTATTCTGAGCTGTGCTCCGGTACAACGCATTGTGATGGAGGGGCGGCGCGCTGCCGGTGTTGAAGGTCGTTTTCGACACCCCCGCTCACGTCGCAAAGGTGGATGCTTCACGGTCCGAGCGCGCAAAGGCGTCCTTGTCGCCGCATCGAGCACCCATACCCCCTGTATTTTGCAGCGCAGCGGTATTAAATCGTCGGCACTTGGTTATGGTTTTAGGGCCCACCCAGGCTGTGCCATTCCGGGCGTTTACCCGGACCCTGTAGGGATGGATTTTGGTGCAACCCAAGGATGGGCGAGCGTGGAGTTTCGAAAGACGCCCGGGTACAAACTAGAGACCCTAAACCTGCCGCTTGAACTGGCAGCGGTGCGACTCAAAGGTGGTGGTTCTGCCTTGATGGAGCGCATCGAGGAATTACCGCGTATGGGGGTTTGGGTCGCTGCCTGTCGTGCCAATTCTTCAGGTCGCGTAACGAACAGCTTTGGTGGACGGCCTGCAGTCCATTACATCATGGATCAAGCGGATATGCACCGTTTGCGCGATGGGCTGAAGAAGACAGCCGAACTTCACTTTGAGATGGGTGCGACGCATGTGCTGCCTGGGATCCAAGGTTTGCCCTACAAGCTGACCGCAGATGAACTGCATCGCTTTGACAGCGTCTCAACAAGCCCCAAGGCTTACACCGTGATTATCTCGCATCTCTTTGGTGGCGCAGTGATGGGCGCCGATCCGAAGACGTCGTTTTGTGACGGCAGCGGCAAGGCCTATGGTTATGACGGTCTGTACATCGCCGATGCCGCGCTTTTGCCCACCAATCTAGGGGTCAACCCACAACATACCATCATGGCGATGGCTCGCGTCGTCGCCGAGGATATTTTGGAGCACAACTCATGAGCCTTTCGACTCTTTTGAAAGATCAAGCGACAACCGCAGCGATGATCAGCGATCATCTCAACGGTTTGTCCGATCACGAACAAGTTGGCGAAGTGCGGTCGCTCTCAATTAAGCAGGTTCATCGTTGCTGGGCGCTCTTTGAGCCAGGCGAGACCATTAATTTGGAGTATCTCGTTCCTGAGCATCTCGGCGCGTCAGTTCCGGTCCATCATTTGGGAATTAATACGCTGCCGATGGGTCGATTTTTTGAAAAGCGCTTTGTTCGGGCGCCAGACACGCCGGGCGAGTTATGGGGCTACAATCACCAGTCGCTCGCCTGGCTAACGGGCCCGGGTTCGTTCGTCGTGCACGAGGCGGGTAGTGACCACCATGACGCCTTATTTATCGATTATCGATCGGTTCCGAGTGGCGAAATCGAGGGCTGGCCTGCGCCCAAATCAAATGATCGAGGCATCGCTAAGCTGGTTTACGGCGGCATGCAGGATTTTATGCGCCGAGTTTCGGATCGG
>CACGMS010000081.1 GCA_902574205.1 uncultured Candidatus Hydrogenedens sp.
GCAGCTTGTCGCCAGTTTCGTAGCCGATAAAAAGAGTCACCCATCTCAAACAAAGCATCGAGATGATCAGCAATAAGGTCTTCGGATTCGACCTTATTGAACAAGTTGACGGCACGACCCAAAACAGAAGCTGCGCTCCCCGATGCTCCGCGAGCGGACTCAAGCCGTCCAATCCGCAAGAGAACCTGCGCCCTTTGAATATCCTCTTTGAGAAGCTTGGCGGCCTCTGCATAAGCGCTAATCGCCCGATCTGGTCGCTTGCTTATTTCCTCAACCTGTCCACGCAGAAGCCACAGTTCACCCACATACTGCCCCTTAGGAAAGAGCGCCGCTTGGTATTCGAGGGTCTGTTTTGCGCGGAAAAGGTCAAGATTATGCATATACGCTCGGCTGAGTGCGACGAGAACACGCTCCTCCTGTGCGGCATCACTGCGCACCGTATTGGTTTGCAAAGCCCGCTGGAACGCCTTGATCGCTTGCCGATAAAGACCCATCTGGTTGAGCGCCATCCCACCGAGATATAAAGTCCGGGCACCCACAGCACTTTCGTCCAGTTTATCCGAGGTCAAAACAAAGGCTTCGACCACTTGCGCGTACTCTTGGCGGTTTGAAAATTCCTCCATAAGGCTAAGGCGTGTACGATCGAGTAAACCCGTATCTTGGCTGAGTAAAAAGCCACCAGGAAACTCATCTTCAATCTGTAACAACTTCTCGTGCGCCAACGCATAATCACCGCGTAAAAACCGTGAACGAGCTTCTCGATACATACTCTCTTCCGCGCTGGCATCGCTCAAGCGACTCATCTTACTTTGTAAACGACGAAACACCTCCAAAGGAAAATCTTCAGCCTGAACCTCACCGGTGACTTCAACCAATCGAATACGGGCAAGGAAACCACCTTCAGTTTTTGGAAAATCACGAATCGTAAGCGAGTACAGTTCCTGCGCCCGCTTGCGGTCACCGTCTTTCCAAACCAAATCACCTAGACGGATCAAAGCGAAGGCATAAGCGGGCGCGTCGGCTGGATCAATCGCTGATTTATCGACTTTCGCTTCGGTTTGGTAGCGCTCGATAATTTGATCGATCACCTTTCGTGATTGCTTATCCTTACCCACGACACGCAAACTCTCAGCGACGATCATCGCCATCGCAGGTTGCTGATCAGCGAGTTCGGGCGCTAGCTTGTAAGCTTCCGCCAACAAAGGAGTCGCTAAGCCGAATCGGCGCAACGAATACAAACGCGTTCCAAGGCGATAACGAGCGACATCAGCAAGTTCGCCACGCAAGGTCAGGAACTTACGAATCAACCCTTCCTGCTTCGTCGTGCGGTCCAATTGAATTCGGGTCTCGAGTTCAGCCACTTCAGCGGCGGCAGCGAGCTCCTTTGCCGCCTCAAAGGCGGCGACCGCATTATCGACACCGGCTTCTTCTTTTTCCGTCATGGCGGCAACAGTCGCGCCAATTTTAGTCTCAAGCTGCTTGCGCCAGGTCCTGCCGGCTTGATTAAAGCGCCGAGCCGCAGAATCAAGATCTCCTGCCTTGTTGCGCTCATAACGTGCTCGACCAAGTCGATAAACGGCTCGCTGTAAGCGAAGCTGCGCGTCAGGATCAAAGCCTTGGGGAATATCTTTCACTAATTTAATCAAATGATTAACAGCGGCATCCCAATCCCCCTCCACCGCAGCGAGCTCAAAAAGAATTTCGCCGACCAAATGACGGGCATTGAACCCAGCCTCATGGGTACCAAACAAAAGAGCAGCTCGCTGAGCGCGCTCAACCATGGCCTTGAGCTGGGACTCTTGTAACTCGGGCTGGTCCAAGAACTCCAGCGCACCATTGTACTCTTGAGCGGCTCGAAAGACCTGCAACGCGAAGGAACTTTGCTGCTGTTTTGCTGCCGGGTCGGTCAGGTTTTTACCTCGCTCGATCACACCGTCTCGAACCGAGCGCGCATCCAGCGGAAAATAAGCGGGCTCACCCACCAACAACTCGGGAACTTCAACCTCTGGATAATAAGGCATCAAAGGAACTTCGATACCACCGCCATAAGGCGCTCGATCTCGAGCAATATAAAGATGAACGCGCCCAGAAATAACCTTCGACCAGACGTCAAAGTTATAAATCTTCACGCTGTAGCGATAACGTCTCGGCGCGCGCTTAGGCTGCGGTATCTCATTGATTCGATCAACCAAGCCCAGCTTTTTTTCCTGCAAACGGGATAACAACCGAAAGCCTGCTCGAGGAACGGTAAGGTCAAAAGCAGCCTGCAGTGGCACCCTCTCGACACGTGTTTGTAAACTCATTCCCTTCGGGAGGACGAGGTGTTGAACTTCTGAATAACGACTCATATCTCGTCGCTGCGCACCAGCCGGAACAGCAAACAAAAGAACACAACTCAAAAGCAAAGCACGCATGCCCGCCCAACGTGCAAAGAGCGGACCAAATTATCATGGTTTGATTACGATTCGGAACGTTTACGCAATTTCTCGACTAAAGTCGTACGATTCAGCCCCAGCAAACGAGCGGCTTGATTTCGATTCCCATCGGTTCGCTTGAGCGCCTGATCAATATAATCAGACTCAATATCAGCTAACAACTGGCGTAACTCAATACCCTGACTCGGCAAAGATCGAACCTCAGACCGTCTTTGCGTATCCTGGCTATCTTTCGGCTGCTGCTCTTGTTGCCGGTCGGGCTGAGGTACCGGAGAAGCCGTCAGATCAAGCCCCAAATCAGCAGGAACATGGTGAGGCTCAACCCGATTCTTAGCCGTAATGATCACTAATCGGTAAATCGTATTTTCGAGCTGCCGAACATTTCCAGGCCAATCGTAGGCGCACAAAGCTGCTAAGACCGGATCTGAAAATCCGGTCACCGATCGCCGATACTCTGTGTTGGCTGCTTGGAGAAAGTGCATCGCTAACGCGGTAATATCTTCACGGCGATCTCGAAGAGGCGGCAAAACGATCGGAAACACGTACAACCGATGATACAAATCTTCTCGAAAGCGGCCCTGCTCAACCATTTTTTGAAGATGGACGTTCGTTGCAGCCACCACCCGGAAATCAGCGCTTTCTTCTTTATCCGAGCCGACTGGTGTAAATTTCTTCTCTTGCAAAACTCGAAGCAATTTCGCCTGCAAATCAAGGGGCATTTCGCCAATTTCATCAAGAAAGATGGTACCCCGATGCGCTTTCTTGAAACGCCCATCCCGATCTTTAACCGCGCTAGTGAACGCACCTTTGACGTGTCCAAATAACTCAGACTCGAGCAAGTTGGCAGGAATAGCCGCACAATTGACAGCAACAAAAGCGTGATGACTGCGCGGGCTGACCGTATGTACAGCTTTGGCGACGAGCTCCTTACCCGTACCCGATTCACCCAAAAGTAAGACTTCTGCTCGCGTATCAGCAACCTGATCAACCAGACGCAAAACTTCCTTCCAAGGGGCAGCATCACCAATGATGGCATCATGCTCCCAAGGTCGACTCTGAACGACCTGGACTTCTGGCTGGACCGGGTCTTCTCTCATCGAGCTGAGCAATTCAGCGCGCTCATCGATCACGTCACCGGGCCGATTAACGCCTAAAAGACCCTCAGCCATCGAGGTCAGATCAGCGAGCTCCAATGGCTTCTCAATAATCCGAGCGCGCGGGTATTCAAGAATCTTCAAACTCGTCGGCTCATCAAAGAACCCGGAGGCGATAATCACTGCAGTTTGTTGAGCACGAGCAAACTCAAATAATTCCATGCCCGAGCCATCGCGTAATTCAAAACTGCTGATCATGAGGTCATAAGTTTGGCTAGATAAGCAGCGATGAGCACTCTTGAGTGTCGTCACCTGACTGATGCGCGCCCCACGCAAAGGCCGCATCGCCCGATCCATCATCGAAAGCGCTCGTCGGTCACTATCGACAATAAGGATTTGCACCTGCTCTCCCGGAGTCATTTAGGCTCTGTCAAAAATATGTCACCCCGACAAGATAGCCACTCAACCTAAAGCTTATTTTCTAGGCTATACAGTCACGCCGTCACTCAATCATGCACAGACTGATGTCAGGTTTTTAGCGACTCACACGCTCAAAGGAATCGTACAGCCTAAGCTTTAGGCCATGGCCCAGTAATGGCCACAGTCACGTGCTCGGGGTTTTGTAGATTAACGAACAAGACGCGACCGTCAGGCGAAAAGCAGGCGCCAGTAAACTCCGCTCCAGCTTTATTTTTCTCGGGAAAATTATTTCTGTTTCGTGCCAAGCTATCAATTCGACCTGAACGGTTCATGACGCGCAAATGCTGATGTGTGCAGCCCGCTCCTATGCTGTAATTATCCTCAGCCATCAGTAGGTCATTCCAAGGCGTCATCACGAGATTATCAGGACAAGAAACAAGACTTCGATCCGTCACCTCGTGCCTCAAAACCACCTGACCACGATCTCGGTCTTGAGGATGAGGAATGTATTCAAATATCTGACCGGCAAAGGCTGCTCCACCAAGCGACGCACTAAACCATATCGATGAGCCTGAACGGCAAACCCCCTCAAGGCGATTAAACCGCGAAGCCCCACGCGCTATCGCTTGTTCTCTGCAGGGCTGCTCGGTCGCTTGGGGGTCATCGACGCTGACCCAGCGAGCCTCCCAACGTGTTCCATTCGCCCACTTAGGGGTCGAATTTTCGCTTTCAACGCGCCGGACATAAGGTGATGTGTCGGGTACGCCAACCACCTCCAAAGCCTGAACCAAGCCGGCTCCGGTCGGCTGCTCTCGCTTCGTTGGCACGAAACGATACAAGCAGCTTTGCCCGTGATCTTCGGTCATATAAACAATACTCAGTTCAGGGTCATAAACGATCGCCTCTCGCCGAAAACGGCCCCATGAATCTAAACGACGAGGAGGCATCAACTGGGTATCGGTGGGGCGCGTCAAAAAGGCATAGCCATGGCCGGGCTTATCGGTCTCTTCACAACTCACCCAACCACCGTCCAATTCACCACCCGCACAATTTTTATGCGTCCCCGACAAAACCCAATGCGAATTCACCACCGCCGTTGATACACCGCCGAACCGACTTTGAAAGTCCTCTTGAAGCTTATCCGGATCAACAACCACTCGGGTTACACCGCCAAAAGACAAATTATCGTAGGCTGGCTCAGGGACCTTGAGCTGCCCTGCTTTGGGCAAGAACTGATACCTATCCAAATAATCTTGATCCCCGAGCTCATGATTTCGCAGCAAAACATATCGGCCTTGGGGGTCTTCAAAGCAGGCCATGCCGTCGGGTTGATACGACATCGGAAGCCCGTCACTCATGACGTCCTCTGCACGCTGCAAAACGACGTAACGAAAGCCTTCGGGTAAATCGAGCAACCCCTCTCTAGCGTCGATCAGGGGTCCAAAACCCGAATCAGTAAATGGCTGATTCGAGGAGGTCGCTCCTGACGTTCGCAGCAGCGTTGATCGATGGCTAGAGGCGCAACCCAGCACATAAACCTGCAGTGCAGATAAGACGGCTGCTTCAACAAATTCCCTACGTTTCATATGGTATCATATTTCAGATGGAGTCGTCCTTAGCCGACACCATAAACAGCAAACTAAAATCAAGCACCTGCACCCATTTACCAGATAAAGACGAATCAGCACCTGTTCGATAAGACTTTAACCGGTAACTTTGACCACTCCTGAGCGGCGATCTATTCGATTAAACTCAACACGCTGCGACCCAGCGGTTCCGTCCCGTCTTCTTGGCACTATACAGCGCCTGATCAGCCCGCTCGATCGCTGCCCCAGGTGTTTCTTTGGGCTGTAACTCGGCCAAACCCAAACTGGTCGTCACCGAAATTGTTTTGCCCTCAAAGACGATCGGCCGACGAGCGATGGCCTGACGCACACGCTCAGCGACACGCTGACCCAAAATAAGGGAGCATCCAGGTAGAACTAAAATAAACTCTTCGCCGCCATAACGTGCGGCAAAGTCAGACCCTCGCATCTCGGCACGTAGGCGAGCAGCGACCTCGGTAAGCACCGCGTCTCCACCTCGGTGACCATAGTTATCATTGCACCGCTTAAAGTGGTCAATGTCGAGCATAACCACCGTCAAAGGCTCCCCATTTTGATGTGCTTTTTTCGCCGCATCATCGAGCATTGTATCGAGCGCTCTTCGGTTAGGCAGGCCAGTCAACTGATCGTTGCGCGCCTCCTCTTCACGCTGTTTGAGTTGCTCTTCAAGACCAGCAATACGTGTCTGGGCTTTCGCCATCTCCGCGTGAGCGGTATTAATGCGTTGCTTCATCTCGCTCATGCGCGCCGTTAACGTTCCCGCACGGCTCAAAAGCTTTTCACGAACATTCGGTGATAACTCTTCTGCCTCACTCACTTCTTGAATAACTTCATTAACCCCTTCGAGGTCTCTTCCCAGTTGATCACCGCCGCCCTGAAGTTCCGCTATCTGACGAACCAGCCCCTCAAGGCTGAGCACCAGTTGCTTACGATCAGCCAGCGTTCGACGAAGACGATCCTTAATCGCCTCACCAACCTCTCGAAGCTGGCGTCCCAACGCTTCATCTGCAGTCTCACCCTGTTTAGGTGCGGCGACTGAAGGAAAGACCAAATTTCGATCGGCATGCGCCGCGGTTCTCAGAGCATCAACAGCCGCATCCAAAAGTAACTTGGTACGCTGTTTAGGCTGATCAACATCTTGAGGTGGCTGAGATGAAAACTGCCCCGCCTCATAATCGCCTTTGAGTTGGTGTAAAAATGCGGCCGCCGCCGGGCTGTTGCCTAAGTTGAGCGCTTGTGTCGTACGCAACTCAAGAGCGGCGCGCGCGGCACTGTCAGGCGATGTGCCATTTGCTGCAATACGCAAAGACAATACAACCAAGTCATGCAGGACTTCTGGAAGATGCTCATCACTCAACGTCGGTACGCTCCACGGCTTCCGCTCGTCCATGCATGCAGGCGCGCGAGTTCATCGTCAACCCAGGCTCGTTGAGCAGACTGGAATGGTGGCGTATGGCGTGCTAGCGGGTGCCCGCTCAAGCGAGGCGAAAATGCAACTCAACCCGCAACAACGCATGGCAGTTGAACAAACCGAAGGACCGGTTTTGGTGCTTGCTGGCGCCGGTTCAGGCAAAACACGTGTCATCACCGAGCGCATCCGTTTCATGCTTCATTCGGGCGTTGATGCTCGCTCTATTCTGGCGCTGACGTTCACCAACAAAGCAGCGGCAGAGATGAACGAACGACTTGGCGGTAGCGCAGAAGGAATGAGCCTAGGTACCTTTCATGGATTAGGTCTTCGGCTTGTGCGCGAATTCCATCAAGAACTCGGCCTACCAGGCCAAATTAGTATCCTGGACCAAGGCGAGCAAAACGCCGTCATTCGAAGGGTCTGCAATCGGGTTCGCACCCAATTCGGGCAACAAATTGATCTTATCGCAAGTGAGTTATCTTCGGCTAGAAACGAAGGCCTGGACGCTGAGATGCTCCAAAATAGTGACAATGAAATTCAGTACACGCTGGGTGTTCTCATGGCTCGCTACAACGAAGAGAAAAAAATACTCGGCGCCGTTGATTTTGATGACCTTATCGAGCTCCCGCTCAAACTGCTGAACGACCACCCCAAAGTCCACCAACAACTTCGCCAGCGGTG
>CACGMS010000082.1 GCA_902574205.1 uncultured Candidatus Hydrogenedens sp.
TACCGAATCAATACTGCCATTAGGGATGACGTGTAGGGTTCCATCGTATTGTCGTATGCGGGTCGAGCGAAGGTTGATTTTCTCGACCGTTCCTGTGTTGCCACCAATCGTGACGACATCGCCCACCGCATATTGGTTTTCGATCAGAATGAAGAACCCATTAACCACATCTTTGACCAGGTTCTGCGACCCAAACGAGACGGCTAAACCCAGAATCGCAACGCTGCCAATAATCGGCCCGGTGTTGATACCGATGACCTCGAGAGCTGTTAGCGCTGCGACGGCATAGGCGCCAACCTTAGCGATGCCTCCAAACACTGCAGCAATGGTTCCAGCACGCTGTTCGGCTTGGCTGATATGGTCGTCATCACCGTCATCAGCGACATGGCGAAGCGCATTGGATAGTCGTCCGACCAATCGCAAACTCAGACGGAGCAGCAGCCAGATGCCAAAGAGTGATAAGAGGACTTTCCATAGTGACTCGATGAGCCATGTTTTCGCCGTCGCGACGATTGCATCGGTCCAGCCGTTCAGACTAGTGCTGGCGCTGATTTGTCTTTCGAGATCGGTGATCTTTGCTCGCCGGTACGCCATCTGACTTTCCGCCAGCGTGGCTTCAATATCTAGACTACGTATTAAGGATGCCTTTGACGAAGCGGGCATCGAAATCCCCTTCCCTCAGCGAGTGATGCGCACCATTTAGATGACTCGGGTATTCGTCGCGCTCATCATCGCCTCAACCAGCTCAACAACTCGAGCTGAACACGTCTTAGACTTTTTCACCGGACCAATTGTTGGCAGCGGTGCCGTTGTGGCCATGGGCGGGGCGTTTATCGGATTAGGCGAAGGTGCTGACGGACACCTCTTTCAACCCGCATCGCTGACCGCCCGAGTGTGGAAAAGTCGACGTTCACCCTGGGACTGGGACCTCGCCTCTGGCTCGCTAAGCCAAGTGAATAAAGGTGCAGCGACGATGGACCAATCAGGGATTATTGGTCGTCGCTTTTCCCAAGGCGGCTTTAATCTAAAATACCTCGCATACGGTTGTGGCGCCCATCTCGTCCAAAGCGACTTTGTGCTCAAAAACAAAGGCGGCAAAGAGGCCAAAGAAGCGCTTATTCGTCAGCGATTAGCAGCCCTTGGCATGGGACAAACACGACGTGGCGGCAGTCTGCACTGGGGCGTCGTCGCAACGCTCGCAACGCTGAGCCTCAACAAGCACCTCCCGTGGACAGAGGCGCAAAATGCCAACGAAATCAAAAGTCCAATGTTTACAGCGGGTCAAACGCTAGTCAGCATCGACGGTACCGGCTTAATTGCGGGTGCACTCTGGACACCACTCAATCGACCGTACCGAATCGGCGCCAAGGTCAGAACACCGACGCTAGCGAATCAGCCCTCGGGCACTGTCGATACGACCGACATCAGCTTTATGCCTGATGCGGTTAATGTGCCTTGGCAAATCGGCTTGGGTGCAAGTTACCAGTTCGGTCCTCGTCCATTCAATGAACAACCCAAAGTCGATGCTCCTTCCCGACTCACCCCCGCTCAACGCCGGCATCTCCTGTTCGCTGCCGATTTGATTCTCACGGGTGCTACCCAAAATGGTCTCGATACCGTCGCCTATCTGCTCAACGAGCGTCAGCTCTCTGGCCAGTACCCTTCGATTAGTCTTCGAGTGGGCGCCGAATCTGAAGTGATACCCAATCGCCTCATCGTCCGTGGCGGCAGTTATTATGAGCCGTGTCGGCGTAGCCAATGCGTCGGCAAATGGCACGCTACTGGAGGTATGGACCTGAGATTCCGCGCCCATTGGGACCTGCGATTTGGGGTCGCCGTTGATGTGGCTAAACGCTACCAAAATGCAGGCATCAGTCTGGGTATTTGGTATTAGGCCCGTGACCGACTCGATCCCACCAAACGCCCACGAGCACTAAACCAAAACACGCGACCGCTCGGTGTCTGTAGACTGCATCGCTGACCGAGCCTCAATGCGCGACGCCTTGCGTAACGGAGCGCTTCTGACTCGGTAAGACCAAGGGGGAGCTCCTGGCGCACCCATTCGCTGGGCAACTGCCGCACCCCAAGCACGAAAGGCTGCTCCACTCGATCAATCCCGTGTAGATCATGACGACGACTAAACCACATATGACCTCCTAGCTACGAGCAGTCTAATGCACCGGTCTGACACGCTTCTTCACGACCCCTATTTTCAAAGTCTAAACCGGGCGCTAACGTCACCCATCATAACCGTCTAAGGTTTCGTTATGCTTACCGTATTTGGTCTCTTGGTTGTCGTTGTTATCGTGCTCGCCGCCAAAGGCATTAAGATCGTTCAACACAGCAAAATTATTATCGTCGAACGTCTCGGTAAATACCATCAGACCCTCGAAAGCGGCATCAATATTATCTGGCCGTTCATTGATAAACCCCGCTCGATTGTTTGGCGCTTTACGCTAGAAGGTCACGCTGGACAGACCGTCTATCTCAAAAAAGCAGTCACCGACATCGACTTACGAGAGACCGTCTACGACTTTCCGAGTCAAAGCGTGATTACGGCTGATAATGTTCAAATCATGATCAACGCCGTGTTGTATTTCCAGATCACCGATCCCGTTAAAGCCGTTTACGAGGTCCAGGATCTACCTGACGCCATCGAAAAGCTGACTCAAACAAGCCTTCGTAATGTGGTCGGTGATATGGACTTGGATAAAACACTGACAAGCCGTGATACGATCAACGGGACGCTTAGAAACCTCCTTGAAGACGCCACCAACAAATGGGGTGTGAAGGTCAACCGAGTGGAGTTGCAAGACATTCAGCCGCCTGAAGAAATCCGTGCCGCCATGGAAAAGCAGATGCGTGCTGAGCGTGATCGCCGTGCTGCTATTCTCGAAGCTGAAGGCGACAAGCAATCTGCGGTTCTGCGTGCCGAGGGTGATCGTGATGCTGCAGTTGCAGACGCAGAGGGCGCAAAGAAGTCAGAAATTCTCCGGGCAGAGGGTGACGCGCAAGCCCGCCTTTTGCGAGCACAAGCGGAAGCCGAAGCCATTGAGCGTGTGATGGCAGCTGCTGGCGAGAAGGAAGCCGTTCGCTACCTCACGGCGCTGCGCTACATCGACAGCTTAGAACTGATCGCCAAACGTGACAGCGGCGGCGACAAATTGGTCTTCATGCCTTACGAGAGCAGCGGCGTCCTGGGCTCATTAGGCGGTATCAAAGAGCTTTTGAGCAACGTCAAATCTTAGGCGCCTAAACCGGCTCGACACGTAAACGTGAACCCTCGATAGCGATCACCTTGACCGACTGACCGTCGGCCAGACTCTCATCGCATTCAAGCCGCCAGTGATCGCCGCCAACGGTCGACCATGGTACTCCACCTTCGAGCCTAACGGTTCCTAAATCGCCCACCAAGCTGCTCACATTGCTGGCTAGGTTTGGCGAATCAGCCATAAAGTACCGCCGCATCGCTGGGCGAAGCGTCATGAATAGAAGCAATAGCGCAACCGCAAACCACGCCAACGAGAGCTCAAGACTCCAACCCATGAGCGCTGGAATCGCTGTCGACCCTGTCGCCACTCCAATACACAGCAGCGTAAAATCTCCGAGCAGCATCTCGCCCGCTGCGAGCAGCAGACCGCCAACTAACCATAAATGATAGGCTTCCATCGGGGAAAGGCTCCCTTACTTCAGGTTACGGGAAGGTGCAGTCGTTGCGGCATTGATCGTTATCGTTGTCATTACCGTCATCACAGAACTCGAAGTTCTCGGTGCCTGGATCGACGTCCATTCGCAAATGCCCGTCACCGCAACGAGCAGGAACACAGTTGTTCAAACACGCATCCATTTGGTTTTCATTGCCGTCATCACAGGTCTCGTACCCTTCGTCACCCGGCTGCAAATCAACGCGCCGCGTGCCATCACCACATCGAGCAGCAACACAACTACGGGTACACGCATCATTGTCTGCTTGGTTACCGTCATCACACGCCTCGTAACCCTCTTCGCCAGCCAGAATATCAATTCGACGAATGCCATCGCCACATTCCGCTCTCGCACAATTATTGGTGCATCCATCTGCGTTGATTTGGTTTCCGTCATCGCACGATTCGTAACTCGGAGCATCCCCGTTGAGATCGGTACGTAAAATGGCGTCACCACACTGAGCAACCACACATGACGTCGTACAACTGTCCGTGTTCACCTGATTACCGTCGTCACAGAACTCGTAACCTTCATCGCCTTCAGCCAAATCCGTACGAACCACCCCATCACCGCATGTCGCGGCACGACACGAGTTGGTACACCCATCCGAATCAACCTGATTGTTGTCATCACAGTCTTCGCCTTGATCGACCTGACCATTGCCGCAAAACTCCAAGACACATTCGGAGGAACATCCATCGCTGTTTCTTGTGTTTCCATCATCACACGCTTCACGGTTCTCACCATCGATTCGCTGGATACCATCACCGCAAACGCCTGCGATGCAGTTGTTTCGACAGCCATCAGCATCGACTGGATTACCATCGTCACAGTTTTCGTAACCGGCAGCGCCTTCTTCAATGTCAGTACGGGCAACAGCGTCACCGCAGCGAGCCTCGGCACAGGTGTTCAAACACGCATCCGTATTAACCTGGTTACCGTCATCACAAGCCTCGGTCCCAAAGACCATACCATCACCACAGCGAGCTGGCGTACAGTCATTGTGGCAGGCATCGTTATCGACTGCATTTCCGTCATCACAGCTCTCGTACCCTTCTTGTCCCGGTTGTCGGTCCGTACGGCGGAAGCTATCACCGCACGTCGCTACTAAACACGTCGTTGGGCAGGCATCTGTATCCACCTGATTCGCATCATCACACGACTCAAAATCGGCGTCTCCAGCTTGAAGGTCAGTACGCGTCACACCATCACCACAGGAAGCTGACTGACAACTATTCAAACAGGCATCTGTATTAACTTGATTACCGTCATCGCAGGTTTCGCCGTCATCGATTTGCCCGTTACCACAGGTGCTGAGTTCGCAACTGTTGCTGCAACCATCATCATCGACTTGGTTATTATCGTCACAAGCTTCGTAATTCGGTTGACCGATCACAATATCGGTTCGACGAACCCCATCACCACAGGCAGCAGCGGTGCAATCCGTTCGACACGCGTCCGTATCGACCTGATTGCCATCATCACAGGTCTCGACACCATCGCGTACATGCCCATCGCCACAACTCGGCGTCTGACAATTGTTCAGACAACCATCGGTATTGAGCTCATTGCCATCATCGCAGGCTTCATATCCATCTTGACCTACAGCAAGGTCTGTTCGGCGCACACCATCACCACATCGTGCGAGCGCACAATTATTCCGACACAAGTCGGTATCGGACACATTACCATCATCACAGGCTTCGTAGCCCGGCGCTCCGACCTCGAGATCTCGACGTCTCAGACCGTCACCGCAGCGTGCAACGACGCAGCTGTTACGACATGCATCGGTGTCGACGGTATTGCCATCATCGCAGGCTTCATTGTCTGCGACCTGACCATCACCACAATTTCCGGTCCGACACAGGTTGTTGCAGCCATCATCTTGAACCTGATTACCATCGTCACATGCCTCATAATCGGGATCGCCTGGCTGTAGATCAGTTCGGCGCACGCTATCGCCACAACGTGCATTGGTGCAATTATTTCGGCATGCGTCGGCTTGCTCTTGATTACCGTCATCGCAAGCCTCGTAGCCCAATGCGCCCTCAGCGAGGTCAACTCGTCGCACCCCATCGCCACAGCTTGCGTACAAGCAGTTGTTGCGACAGGCGTCGGTGTCGGTTTGGTTCCCATCGTCGCAGGCTTCATAGCCATCTTCGCCTTGGTTCAGATCAATACGGAGAGCACCATCGCCACAGGTTGCATTTTCGCATGTATTGCGACAGCCATCCGCATCCTCACGATTGCCATCATCACATTCTTCACCAGGGTCGAGTTGATTGTCGCCGCAGCGGTTGAACGAACAGTCGTTCATGCACAAATCCGAGTCGACCTGATTGCCATCGTCACATTCCTCAAAACCAGGATTGCCGGCTTGGATATCTAGGCGTCGAACACCATCGCCGCAGGCTGCGTCTCGACAGGTGTTTCGGCAGGCATCCGCATTATTTTGGTTGCCATCGTCGCACTCTTCGCCGTCATCAACCTGATTGTTGCCGCAAAGACTTGGCTCACACTGATTGTTGCACTGATCGTTGTTTTCACCGTTTCCGTCATCGCACTCCTCGAAGCCGTCCTGACCTGCGACTAAATCGCCACGCAAATGACCATCGCCACAGCGAGCGCTCAAACACAGATTAATGCACGCATCGAGTTGACTCTGGTTACCGTCATCACATTCTTCATAACCCTCTTCATCTGCTTCCAGACCAGCACGGGTATGACCATCGCCACAGGTCGCAGCGACGCAGTTGTTGAGACAAGCATCAGTCTGGACTTGGTTGCCGTCATCGCAGGCTTCGTAACCCTCTTGTCCCGCGGCGATATCGCCTCGGTTGATGCCATCACCGCAGCGCGCCCGGGCACATGAATTCGTACATGCATCAGTCGTGGTCGCATTGCCATCATCGCAATATTCATAACCCTGTGCGCCCTCTTGCAAGTCCACACGGATAATCCCATCACCGCACGCAGCGTTGGTGCAAGCATTCGTGCAGGCGTCCGTATTTGATCGGTTACCGTCGTCACAATCTTCGCCGTCATCAACGACGCCGTTGCCGCAAAGTTCGACCTGGCAATCCGAGTCGCAGCCATCGTTGTTCGCCTGGTTCCCGTCATCGCAGCTCTCATAGCCCTCTTCGCCCGGCTGCAGATCACGGCGCAGCAAACCATCGCCGCAAGCCGCGGCAACACACGTGGTCAAACAGGCATCGGTCTGATTGGCATTACCATCATCGCACGCCTCATAACCCAATCCACCTTCTTGAATATCCGTTCTTCGAATTCCATCGCCACACCGAGCAACACGACAGTTGGTGCACGCGTCAGTGTCCGTTGCATTGCCATCATCGCAGCCCTCAAAGCCCTCTTGACCTTCAGCCACACCCTGCCGAACGATCCCATCGCCGCACGCCGCAGCGACGCAGTTGGACCGACAGGCATCCGTTTCAATTTGGTTTCCATCGTCGCAGGCTTCATATCCTTCTTCGCCTTCAGACAAGTCGGTTCGAGGAATGGAATCGCCGCATGAGGCTTCACGGCAGTTGTTCGTGCAACTGTCTACCTGACTTTGGTTACCGTCATCACAGGCTTCATAACCAGCCTGACCTGCTTCGCGATCCTCACGCCTTACCCCGTCGCCACAACTTGCCGCCTGGCACTGATTATTACACGCAT
>CACGMS010000083.1 GCA_902574205.1 uncultured Candidatus Hydrogenedens sp.
TGGCTGCAAAGCCTTGCGTTATAAAGCAGCATTTGGTCCCCATGAGATTCTGGATTCGGAGCAAGGAGAAGACGCCTAACGAGCGCTTGGAGAACTCTGGATCAAAGTAAAAGTAGACACTCGAAGCATCTTGAGAGCCGACATCAACCAAGCCAACGCCGAGTAAACGCTGGTTGTCGTGATAACTAAACTCAAGTGTACCGATACCCGATTCGACCAGCCATTGACTGTACGATTCAAGACTAATTTCATCGGCGTTGGTATTGAGGCCACGGCGGAACAGATGTTTGTTGTAGAGTGCGACGCGCTCAGCGCACACTTGTGGTGAACCCACGCGCACCTGCAGATCCTCATTCGTTCGCCAGACTCGGCGTTGTGACTTTGAGCGTTGAAATTGAGAAAGCCTAATTCGAAGAGGCATGCAGGAGTTGCACGTCGGGCAGTCGGTTTTATAAAACAGCCAACCCGACCGGCGAGCACCGTCAGCATGGAGCTCATCGACCTCTTCGTCGGTTAGCTTTTGAGTGGGGATGATGATCTCGTAGCGCGACGGTAAACCTGGGCGGTAGACACAGGGTTCGATCTGTCCTGCACGTGTTAGCCAATGCCCCATCGTCTGGTCCCTTCACTCACCGCATAACGCATTGTGAGGTCTGGACCCAAGGGCCTCAGAGTTACTTTTTCATCGAGACCAGTAACCCATCGCGCAAGGTGAGCATCACGTGCTCACTGCGCGAATCGGCAGCAACGTGTTTGGCGTAGGCGACGAGCGCATGATCACTTGGCTCGCTCGGGGTCAGGACCCGGCCGCTCCACAAGACATTATCAGCGACGATAACGCCCCCAGGGCGCATACGTTCCATAATCAGTTCATAGTACTCAATGTAGCCGGCCTTATCAGCATCGATAAACGCAAAGTCGATCGCGCCGTCTATGCTTTTGATTGAGTCGGAGGCAGGTCCCAATTTTAGGGTGATTTTATCGCCATTGGGATCTTGGTTCCAGTGGCGTTGAGCGATCTGTGTACTGGGTTCGCTGATATCCAGGGTGACGAGTCGTCCATCGCTGGCTAAGCCACCTGCGATCCATAACGACGCGTAGCCGGTAAAGGTGCCGACTTCGACCGCTAGACCACCTCCAGTCAGTCGGCAGAGCATACGCAGCGTTTGCCCGACCAGCGGTCCGCTCAGCATTTGCGGCAGTTCGGTCTCCTCATAAGTCGCTTCTCGAAGGGCTTGCATCACGCTCGTTTCGCTCATTGTATTTTGGCGCGCATAGGCTTCGATAGCATCGGGAACTAGGGTCAGCATCTGATCATCCTCTTTGGGTTGTTTAAGCCGCATGACATGACTTAACTAGGACATACAAAGGAGACGGTCATGCTTGCAGCAATGACGTCAGTTCTGAATGACCTCTCACCATGGCTAATCCTTGGTGCGTTGGTTTCGGGCGTGATGCACGCGCTTTTGCCTTCGCAGTTTATCGCCAAGCAATTGAGCGGCGTCGGCGGGGTCTTTAAATCGGTAGTGTTCGGTGTGCCGCTGCCGCTGTGCAGTTGTGGCGTGATTCCGGCGGGTGTCGGCTTAAAGAAAGATGGCGCTAGCGATGGCTCATCGATCGGATTTTTGATCAGTACACCGCAGACTGGAGTCGATTCGGTCTTGGTTTCTGCAGGTATGCTGGGTTGGCCTTTTGCGCTGTTTAAGGTCGCTTCAGCCGCAGCTCTTGGAGTGGTTGGCGGTTTGATTGCTCACGCTGTCGGCGAGCCAGCTGCCCTAGGCACGAGCAAAGGTGACGGCGCCTCAGACCGCCCAGGCCTCGCTGAGGGCTTTTGGCATGCGATTCAGGTACTCCGCAGCATTTGGGTTTGGTTAGTTGTCGGTATCGTCGCGTCGGGCGCGATCACGGTTTGGGTGCCGGCTGGTGAGTTAACCGCCTTGAGTCAGCGATCGCCGTTGGCGGTTTATGGTGGCGTTTTATTGCTTTCGATTCCTCTGTACGTTTGCGCGACGGCTTCGGTTCCGATCGCTGCTGCATTGGTCGCAGGGGGGGCTCCCTGCCGGCAGTGCTTTAGTCTTTCTGATCGCTGGTCCAGCGACGAATGTAGCGACCATCGGTGCCGTTGCGCGCACTTTTGGACGGCCGGTCTTGATCGTCTATCTCACCACTTTGATTGTCGGTTCGATGATTTTAGGTATGTCCTTCGATAGTGTTATACCGGCAGTGGGCGCCATGGCTGCTCATCATCACGAACACTACAGCTGGATATCGCTCGCTTCGTCGGCGGTTCTCGTTCTTGTCTTTTTGTTCTTTGCGGTGGAATCCCTCCGGACACGGTTTTCAGGCGGAGGTGAGACAGTGAGCGTAGGATGGAAGATAGCTGTTGATGGTATGACCTGCGGTGGTTGCTCGTCGCGACTCGAGCGCGTGCTCAACGCACATGATGAGGTCAACAGCGCGCACGTCGATTTGGGCGGAGCCAGCGCGAAAGTTGATGGTTCGATCTCGGCGACAACCTTAGAGCAACTGATCGTCGATGCCGGTTTTGAGCCCGGTCAACCCGAGGCGGTTGGTTCATGATGATTCGCGTGGAAGAGTTGGTTTATCGTTATCCGAAAGCTGACGACGATGCGCTTAAGAAGGTTAGCTTCTCTGTTCAAAAAGGCGAGATCTTTGGACTTTTAGGTCCAAGCGGGGCGGGGAAAAGTACGGTCCAGAAAGTTTTGAACAAACAGCTCGGTGGGGCGGCAGGAGCTGTTTATTTTGATGAGCGTCCATTGGCGGAGCTCGGGGCCGACTACTTTGAATCGATCGGCGTCGCCTTTGAGCTTCCTAATCTCTACGAGCGCCTGACGGGGGAAGCGAATCTTAGCCTCGTCGGCGGACTGTATCAGAGCCCTTGTCGGTCACCTCGCGAACTGTTTGAACGCGTGGGTATGACTCGGGCGCTTGATCAACGCGTATCGACCTACTCGAAGGGCATGAAACAACGCCTCGTGTTTCTTCGAGCCATTCAGCACCGGCCGAAGATGCTCTTCTTGGACGAGCCGACGGGCGGCAATGACCCGGCGACGACAGAGCAGATGATCGGCGTTATCCGTGAGGAGCGAGATCGTGGCGCGACGGTTGTACTGACGACGCACGATATGCATGTCGCAGAAGCGCTCTGTGACCGCATTGCGTTTATCAATGATGGTCAGATTGTCGCGTGCGACACCCCTCGGAATCTCAAGCTCGCTCATGGACAAAGCGGTATCGTTATTGAGTACCTCGAGGGTGAACAGTTGGCACACGTCGTGGTTGATGGATCGTCCGCTGAAGGGCGCTCAGAGTTGGACCGCTTATTGGCAGCGGGACAGGTTCAGACGGTCCACAGCCAGGAGGCTACGCTGGGTGAGATCTTTATCAAGTTGACCGGCCGTGAGCTGCGTTGATGCGCAGGATGTTGAGCCTTTTGTGGTTGGACCTTTGCACGGTTTGGTTGAGCCGTCTCCCGATACTCATGATGGTAACCGTTTTGATCCAGGGCCTCATCTTACGTTTTGTCGTGCCCGAGCAGATCCTAATTGAGCCTATGGTGCGGATCGTGGACCATACAGATGAGCGATTGTTCGCTCGAGCGTTGAGCAAGGCTCCAGCGCTTGCCTTGCCCGATAAGGCGTCGTTAAAAACATGGGTCGGTACGGATCGCCAGCACATCGGTCTGATCTTCAGTGGGACCCATCGCAAACCGCATGTGGAGTTGTTGCATTCGGGAAGTCTCGATTCAGGGGCTGTGGCTCTAGGTCGTACGACCGCCACGATGTTTTGGAGCCGATTTACCAATATCGGATGGGATCGAGGTCACATCTTAAGTCACCTTGGAGCCGATCGTGAGCAAATACCTTTTAATCAACTGATTCTTGCGCTGGTGCTTGTCCTGAATGTGGCGATTGGCAGTATTCTCTTCCTAGCGACGATGATCTTTGAAGATAAGGCGACGGGGGCAGTCGATGCCCTGCGCGTCAGTCCATTGGGTGCGCTCACTTACCTGACTTCCAAACTGTGCGCCACGATACTCACGAGCGTTCTGCCCGTCTTTGTGTTGATCGCTTTGGTCAAGCCTGAAGAGGTCGAGTCGGGTGCCTTATGGCTCATGATGATCGTCGCCGTGGTGTGTTTCTCGTTTCTCGGCGCAATCATTGGCGTGTTGCTGCGCTCTTTGTTCGAAGGAATTTATGTCATCGCCCTGACGATGTTTGCGCTGATGTTCCCTTTGTTTGCCTACTTTGTTCCCGCCCTTGATCGGGTCTGGCTGCATTGGATTCCGACTTGGGGGACGCTGTATGGGGTGCGGGCTGCCTTGTTTCCGACCTGGCGTGAAGATGACCCTGTTTTGGCGTTCCAGTCGATGGTACCGGCGCTCGTCATCTTCGCTGTGGTGGCGCTGGTTTTGATACGTAAGCGAATGTTTGGGCGCAGGTCATGAATCTACGCCGTACGTTTCAGAGCAGTTGGAATGACCTGCGCGTTGGATTGGGCAATCAACAGATGGGCATGTTGTTGATGACACCGATTATCATCGCGATATCGATTCGTCTCATCTTGCCGATTATCGATGGCGCCAAACCGACACTCGTCGCAGCGGGTAGCTTTCGCCAACTCGTGGTTGATCATCTC
Source organism: uncultured Candidatus Hydrogenedens sp. (assembly GCA_902574205.1). GTDB lineage: Bacteria > Myxococcota > UBA4151 > UBA4151 > UBA4151 > CACGMS01. The sequence goes on from CACGMS010000083.1 coordinate 4,660, forward strand.
GAAGAGCGCGCCGAGGTTGTTTGGGTTGCCGATCGCGACGCAGTGGTCGAGCGGGTTCAAGGGGTCGATGATATCATCGGTGTTTATGGTGATCCGGAACGCTCGATCCAGGTGATTATAGAAGGAAATGAGTTGCAGGCGTTACGCTCGTATCCCGGTTTGGTGATTAACGAAGCGGTAGCCATGCTTGAGGGCGGAACCCCGTTGGTCGTCGAGCACGAGCAGGTGGCTTTGACCGAGGACCTTAACCGCAGTCAGAGCCTATCGGTCGTTTTGTTTATGATCGTCCTTTTGATTTCAATCTTTCCGGCTTTAGCCATCGTTGGTGACCGAGAAGCGAACACCCTTGATACGTTGCGTGTATCACCGCTGAGTTTTGGCGAATATCTGGGCGCGAAAATTCTTCTGACCATCGACCTTGGAGGCCTCATGATCGCAGCGGTTGCGCTTATTATTTTGGGTCTAGATGTCTCGTGGGCGTTGCTGGCTGTTGGCTTCTTGGCCTGCCTTCCGTCTGCGTGGTTAGTGCTCACGCTGATCGGTGCCTTCGCTAAGGATCAGATGACAGCGATGGGTTTGGTTCGCGTGGTTATCATCGTGATGCTGCTGCCCATTGGTCTGGGTCTGTATTTTGGTGAAAGCGATTCGCTTTGGCTCGCACCGTGGACCATGCATTGGGCAGTACAGGCGTTATTCGCGGCGTTAGAGGGACAAGCAAGTCGCGCCGCAGAGGCTTTTTTGTGGAGTGTGGTGACTGGAATACCGCTTGTTGCGCTCGCCGCTTGGTCACTTAAACAACGGTTGAAGTGGTCGTGAACGCGTGAGCAGCGTTTTAACTGATCAGTTCCCCGTTGACTGAAACGGCTGCTACTGCCTACCGAGTAGGCAATAAATCCTGACTTACGGAGTTCTTATGAAACAGATTTCTGCTCTTTTGTGTGTGTTTGCGTTGGGCGCGTGCAGCGGTGGGCATGCCTTTTTACAGGGGCATACCGAAGCAACGGGTGCGAATGCAGACCAGCAGGCTGCAGCAATAGCCAAGGGTGACGGTCACTGGAACAACCGCTTAGATCGCGCTGAACTTGAAAAGGCGATTGCAGCCTATGAAGAGGTCACAGCTGCTGCAGAACATGTAGAGACGCTCGCAAAACTTGCTCGAGCGTATTACTTCATGGGTGATTCTTTTGCTCGCTTTGATGGTGATGGTTCGTCCATGTTTGAGTGGTTTGAGAAAGGGATGAAGACGGCGGAGCGATCACTTTACTATGGCTCGGCTGCGTTCAAGGCGAAGATGAAAGAAACCGATGGTAGTATCGAGAAATCGATCGGAGTGATCGGTAAAGACAGTCTACCCGCTGCATATTGGTATGCGAGCAGCTTGGGTAAATGGGCAAAGGGTAAAGGCTTTGCTGTCGTGCTCGGTAAGAAGGGTACGATTGAATCGGTGATGAAGCGCTGTGAAGCGATTGACCCCAAGGGTGACTTTTATCATGGCGGTGTCCTTCGCTATTGGGCTGCGTTTTATTCCATCGCTCCGGGGTTTGCTGGCGGCGACTTGAAAAAGTCGCGCGGCTACTTTGAAAAAGCGATCGCTAAGGCGCCATACAATATGGCGACCAAGGTTCTCTGGGCTGAAAATCTTAGCGTCAAAGAAGACAACGCCGACGAGTTCAAGAAACTGCTTCAAGAGGTCATCGATTTTGATGTCAAAGCTTGGCAGGCGGACAATGCTGAAGCCGGTCTTGATCTGGCGCCGGAGTTAGTTCGAGAAAAAGAAAAGGCTCGACGCATTCTCGCTAAAGCGGACGAACTCTTTTGATTGAGGGGGCTACGATGATCCGTACACTAACCATCCTTGCTTTCGTCTTATCGAGCCCGACATATGCTGGTGACGGGACCCTTGTGATCAAGGGCGCTTCCGTTGCACCCGAGGGTACGCCCTGGGCTAAATGGACCAAGCGGGTCTCGAAGCGTGTGGTCAAACAGGCGAAAGCCGCCGGTATGAAGGTGAAATACAAGTTTTATCTCTCAGGTCGGCTCGGCGGTGAGAAAGAGACCGTTGAGGAGTGCCGTTTAGGGCGTTTAGCGACGACTGGTGTCTCGATGGGTGCCATCGCCACGGCGGTGCCTGCGTTTAACGTGTTTGAGCTGCCTTTCTTGTTCCAAAGTGACGCCGAAGCCGATTATATTCTTGATGAGGTCGTCTTTGACGAGATGTCAAAGATGCTCAACAAAGCCGGTTTCGTGCTGTTGTCGGTGACCGAGAACGGCTGGCACGGTATGGGAACCCAAGGAACCCCGATCCTCAAGGCATCGGACTTCAAGGGGCGCAAACTTCGCGTGCAGCAGAGCCGAGTACACTTGGAGACCTTTAAAGCTTTAGG
>CACGMS010000084.1 GCA_902574205.1 uncultured Candidatus Hydrogenedens sp.
CAGGCATCATTTGGGATGGGTGAAAAAGCTCTAGTGCTTTCGCAAGTGCCAAATAGGGTGTGTCGTGTTCAAGGAGACTTGCGCCACTACGCAAACTGTCTGGCGGCACCTGCCCGCGCGGCGCAAGAACGGCAGCAGCTGACGTGGATGCAGCGGCTTTGGTGTAGGCCGGATTGGTCAAAAAGCTGACTTGATCGGATTCGGCTTCGTTCAGTGTCGCAATCCCGCGAATTTCGACATCGCCATTGTCACCGACAAGAGTGGCTCCCAATGTCTGTGCAAGCTGCTGTAACTTCATGGATTCTCTTTATCATAGAGACGAATAAGTTTGTCCGTCACGTCGAGATCATCGGGCGCATGCAGGACTTGCCCTGCATCGAGAATGACAGTGTAGCCGCCCTTCCGAGCGATCTTAGCGATCAATGGTTTCATTTTCGCTAAAATTTTTCGAGTTAGTTCGGCTTCTTTACCCGCAAGGTCTTGCTGTAGTTTTGCCCGCAATTGCTGCGCCTCGAGTACGCTTTTTTGGAAACTTGCAAGGTCTTCGCGAAGCTTGTTTTCGGAGGCGCCACCTGCCTTCTGCTTCTCAAGTTGCTCATAGCGTCGCTTGAGTGCTGACTCACGGTTCTTTAGCTGATTTTGCTTGCCGCGGAAGTCGGCCTGTAATTTTTGTCGGGCTGCTTTGCCCTCTTTGCAACCGGTCAAGGCATCTTGGAGGCGCACAATGCCGATGCGGGCATCGCTTTGCTGTGCAAGGGCTGGGGATGCGCTAAGGATGACGCCGAAAATGAGTGTTCTGAGGAGATTCATAGTCTCAGTTGCTCCTGGGGCACCTAAATGGTGCGGTTGGGGGGTTACGGGCCAACGGCCCTGGGGTCAACGACTGCCCGCGGATTGGGGCGAGATTGAAGCGACTTCAACTGCATTGACGTCAGAAACCGCACGCGCATTCTGGACGCCTGGGCTTGCACTGGCTATCACTGTCCTAGGAGCGGTGCTCTTCCCTATGGGAAGGGGTGTTAATTTCATGCTCCAAGGAGTTCTGATGAACCGTATGATCTTGATGTTGTTTCTTGTGCCCAGCCTAGCGCTTGCAGGGGCTAATGAGGATTTTGCTGCTGGCGTTGCTGCCTACAAAGCAAAGAATTATGCCGAGGCGGAGAAGAAGCTCCGGTTGGCTGTTTCAGCTGACGGGGATAACCCCCAATTTCGCTTGAGGCTGGCGAAAGCGATCTACAAACAAAAGCGTTATGATGAGGCCATTCAAGAGCTCAAGGGCTTGGTGGCCAAGCATCCGCGTATGGCGGCCGGACGGTACCAGATCGCTCTCGTTCAGCGCAAAGCAGGACAACTTCAAGAGGCTGTACAATCGTATTCAGCGTATGTGCGCATGATGCCCAAAGATCCCGACGGCTATTACGGTATGGCTGAGACGTATAGTTTGCTGGGCGAACCTCAGCAAGCCATCGCCAACTATGAAAAGTATATCGCGCTCGAGAAGCGACCGTCCGAGCAAAAGTACGTGAAAAAGGCGGCTAAGAAGGTTGCCGAACTCAAACAAGCGCTCACGGCATCGGCAAAGCCGAGCACCGATTCGTCCCTCAAGGCGAGTAAAAAGAAAGGCTTGAAGTCTGCCGGAGCGGCAGCTCCTTACTTGCAAAAAATCGCTCGTCAGGCGGTCGCGCAGGGTGATGCGCTTCGAGCGGAGAATAAGCTTAAGCCGGCTGCAGAAGCGTATCGGGACGCTGCGTTGCGTGATCCGCAAAATGTTGAAGCTCGCTTCAAGCTGGGAGAGGTCCTTGCAGAACTTGCCGACTTCAAAGGTGCGAAAGAGGCTTTTGAAGCAGCGAAAGCGCTTAAACCCAATGCTGCACCGATCGCAGGGAATCTCGCTCGTGTCACCGATGCGTTGGCGAAGGCGCCCAAGGCCGAGGCGGGATCCCAAAACGCGCTGGGCAGCGCGGTGGAAATGCTTAATCGAGGAAAGTACTCGAATGCGTTGCCAGTGCTTGATGCGCACGTCGGCAAGAATCCGAAGGATGTCGCAGCGCATGTCGCTCGTGGTAGCGCGCTCTTGGCGCTCAAAAAGTTGCCTGAAGCGATGGAGGCTTACGGTTTAGCTTTGGCGCTGCGTCCCGATTTGAGTTTGGCTCATTTTGGTCTGGGTGAAGTGTACCGTCTTTTGGGTGATCGAAGCCGAGCGGTACGGCACTTCCAGAGTTACCTCAGTTCGACGGGTAAGGATCGCAATCCGATGTATGATCAGGTTGCTAACGCTCGTGTAGCTGCTTTGGGTGGCTGAGGCGCGGTCACGGGTGAGCGTCACTTGAAATTTCCCTCGTGGGAGGGCCATTGAATTGGCAAAGCGGGCTGATTACAGCCCTCGACATTGCACTCTTGTTTTACGTGTTGTTGCGCCTCTTCCGCCTTGTGCGTGGCACGCGGGCTGGCGCCGTCATCGTTGGCCTCGTTGTGGTTTTCGCGGGGTGGTGGATTAGCGGTCAGTTGGGTTTGACGGCGATGCACACCTTGCTCGACCGTGTCGTCGAGAGCTTGGTGATCATTGTTGTCGTGGTGTTTCAGTCTGATATCCGGCGTGCCCTTGCGCGCATGGGCGCAACGGCTCGCCGCTGGGGGAAAACCTATCAATCTCCGCAAATCATTCCAGAGATTGTAGCAGCGGTTGCGCGGCTGGCGGATAAGCGTTGCGGCGCGCTTATCGTTATTGAGCGTACAGGTGAGTTGGGTCATCGCATTGAAGGAGCTGCGCTTCTCGATGCGACGGTGAGTCGCGGCCTTCTGCTGAGTATCTTTCATCCGGACAGCCCCTTGCACGACGGCGCTGTGGTTGTTCGCGAAGGGCGCGTCGCTGCAGCCGGATTCTTTATGCCGATTTCGGCGGAAACTCAGCTTCCCGACGAACTTGGTACTCGACATCGGGCGGCCATTGGATTGACCGAAGATGTGGATGCCGTCGTCTTGGTGGTCAGCGAAGAACGTGGCGAGATCAGTATGGCACTACATGGTGAACTCAGGCGAGATGTGAGCACCTCTGATTTGACCGATGAGTTGCAGCGGCTCTTGGGTTCTGAAGAACGTAATCAGTGGCGTAAGATGACCAGTTGGTGGCGCGGAGGAGATCAAGGTGAACGATGAAATCACCAATCTTCCCGAACCGGAGAAGGTTGATCGCTTTGTGAATGTGCGCAGTGCGCTGACTGAGGATCTTCTTTTGAAGTTACTTGCATTGATTGTCGCGGTCTTTTTTTGGGGTTCCGTGCAACTGAGTACTGATGTCGAGGAGCAATTGCAGTTGCGCGTCAGCTTTCGTGCACCGGAAGGGCAGATGGTGGTTGGTGACAAAGTCTTCCGGGTCCAGGCACAGGTCACAGGTAGCCTAGGTGCAATGGAGCAATACACCCGCCGGCGCGATGGCAACGCCGTCTATATTCCGACCGATTCCTTTGGTTTGGGCAGCAGTACGATCTACCTGAATCGAGATTTACTCGGTCTGCCCAAATCCTTGCGTGTGATTGCTATTCGTCCATCCGTTGTACGTGTCAAAGTCGCTCGACGTGTCACCAAGCAGGTGCCCGTTCGAGCCCAAATCACAGGAAAGCCGTCTAAGGGGCTCACGGTCAAGCGTTGGGACGTGATGCCGGATCAGGTGACTATTGACGGACCCGAGCAAGAAGTAGGGGCGCTCAAAGAGGTTTTGGCGGGTCCTGTATCGGTCGAAAATCAAGACGGTAACGTGGTGCGTTTGGCCAAACTTAGAACAGGTGTGCTCGGTGTGCAGGTTGTCGATCTGCATGAAGCTGAGGTCCGTGTCGAGATTGCAGCGCCCTTGTTGGATCGTCGGTTCGCTGGCGTGGAAGTCATGGTGAAATCGGATCGTTTCGCCGCCGAGCCCAGTACCGTTAATATCCGCCTCAAAGGTCCGCTTGATACACTGAATCGGTTGGTATCTAAGGATCTCCAAGCAGTCGTGGGTCAAGATTTTTTGAGTGAAGCTACTGTAGGTCAAGAGTTGCCCGTGCGCCTCGAAGGTTTGCCGCAGGGCGTGGTGCGGTTAGGCGCAGTGCCTACGGTGCGGCTGATCAAACGCGCCGTCAAAGCGAGCGGGAAGGAGAAGCCGTGACCAGGCAGTTCTTTGGTACGGATGGTGTCCGAGGATTGGCTAATCGTTGGCCGATGACCGGCGAGATGGCGATGGCATTAGGCCGAACGCTTACCCATGGATTGAGAACAACGCACACGCCCCGTATTTTGATCGGAAAAGATACGAGGCGATCCGGCTATATGCTTGAGACCGCCCTCGCTGCAGGAATTTGTTCGGCTGGAGGTGACGCGCTGTTGTTGGGTCCGATTCCAACACCGGCGGTCGCGTTTTTGGTCAAATCGATGCGCGCCGATGCGGGGGTGATGATCTCCGCATCGCACAACGCCTTTCCGGACAATGGTATTAAGCTCTTTGGTGCTGACGGTTATAAGTTTGATGATGAGTTCGAGCTTGGCTTAGAGCATGGGATCCTCAATCCGTCGCCTGAGGCGGAACTACCGCTCGGCGCCGATGTGGGGCGTTTGAGGCGCCTGGATGAGGCGCTCGGGCGGTATATCGTGTTCGCCAAAACGGCATTCCCTGCGGGGATGACGCTCGAGGGCTTGCGCGTTGCTGTCGATTGCGCAAATGGCGCGGCTTATAAAGTGGCGCCTACCGCGTTGGAAGAACTTGGCGCTGAGGTTGTTGCTGTAGGTACTTCGCCAAATGGTGCCAACATCAATGAGGGAGTTGGGTCTTTGTATCCGGAGAGTTTAGGAGCCGTCGTTCGTGAGCACGATTGTCACGTCGGTCTTTGCCTCGACGGTGACGCGGACCGACTGATTGTGGTCGATGAACGTGGGGAGTCTGTCGATGGTGATCAACTCATGGCGATCAACGCCTTGCGTATGCTCGACGAAGGCCGACTCGCTCGCAACACACTGGTCTCCACGGTCATGAGCAACCTGGCGCTTGATCGATGTCTTGAGGCGGCTGGGGGCGCGGTGGTGCGCACCCAGGTGGGTGATCGTTATGTTGTCGGCGCAATGCGCCACGGGGGCTACAATCTTGGTGGCGAGCAGAGCGGGCACTTGATTTTCTTGGATCACAGCACAACTGGCGATGGCTTGGTTGCGGGTTTGGGATTTTTGGGTGCCTTGGTGCAGTCCGGTCAAACCGTGTCTGAACTTGCAGGCGTCCTCCAGCCCTTTCCTCAAACTCTAGTTAACGTTCCTGTGCGAGAGAAGGTGCCGCTTGAGCAGTTGCCAGCGGTGCAAACGAGTATCTCGGCAGCAGAAGAGCAACTGGGGTCGGACGGGCGCGTCTTGGTTCGCTATTCGGGCACGGAAAACAAGGCGAGAGTTTTGGTCGAGGGTCTGGATACGGAGTTAGTCGAACGCTTAGCTGCTGAGATCGGCGACGCGTTAACTGCGAGCTAAAGTCATGCGTTTAGGGGTCAATATCGATCATGTAGCGACGCTGCGCAACGCCCGTGGGGAGCGCTATCCTGATCCCGCCGTAGCAGCGGCTCGTGTTGTTGCTGCTGGCGCCGACCTGGTGACGTGTCATCCTCGCCTTGATCAACGGCACATTCGGTTTGACGATCTCTACGCCTTGCGGCGAGCGAGTCCGGTACTCAATCTCGAGATGGCAGCTGTTGATTTCATGCTCGAGCACGCACTGCGTTTGCAGCCTGATTGGGCATGTATTGTTCCGGAGACCCGTGAGGAGGTCACGACGGAAGGCGGCCTGGATGTCGATTTGGTGGACTTACCTCGGATCATTGAAGCGCTGAAACAAGCGAGCATCAAAGTCTCCTTGTTCATCGATCCCGACGATCGCGCCGTGCGACGCAGCGCATCCTTAGGTGCTGATGCGGTGGAACTTCATACTGGAGCCTACGCTCAGGCGGACGCATCGGAGACTCAAATGGAGCTGCAGCGTCTGATTGATGCCGCCAATCTGGGCTTAGCATCCGGCATTGCGGTTCACGCCGGTCATGGGCTCACATTGGATAATCTGAGCCCGGTGGCTGCGATTACAGGCATTCAAGAACTCAATATCGGACATGCACTCATCTGTGATGCTCTGTTTTTAGGTGGTCTGGAAGCATCCGTGAAGGCGTATAAGGCGCTCATGGCATCGGCGCGAGAGTCATGACGCTGCAGCCGCTTTGGCGGGGCGATTCTCTGCGTCTGTTGGACGAGCTCGCACTGGTGGATTTGCCCTGGCTGATGGAGATTGCCGGGGCTGCGCTGGCGGACGCCATCCTTCGAGAACTCGGACGCCGGCACATGGGTTCTAGTGCTGGTGTCGAGCTGTGGATTGGGCCGGGCAACAATGGCGGCGATGGTTTAGTGGCTTTCCGACATCTTGAGGAAATCGGTCTGTCGCCGTCGATATGGACACCGCTTGGTCTACCTCAATCGGGTGATGCTGCCGATGCGCTCAACCAACTGACTGCCTCAGGGGTTGCTTTGACGCCAATCGACTCGGCATTTGCGTCGAAACCTGACCTGGTAGTTGACTGTCTTTTTGGAACGGGCTTGAGTCGGCCGCTCAGTGGTGAAATTGCCGAGGCGGTCGAACAACACGCAAAGCTGCAAACACCGTTGATCGCTTGTGATGTGCCCTCTGGGCTTTGTGCAGATACTGGAAGGGTACTTGGAGCAGCTCTACGTGCCGATCTCACCGTGACTTTTGGCGGTCTGAA
>CACGMS010000085.1 GCA_902574205.1 uncultured Candidatus Hydrogenedens sp.
GTCTGGTGATGACATGGCTGGTGGCGATGTGTTCTCCATGGATCTGATGCTGCATGGAGGGGTCGATACCAATTTAACCAGACGGTGGGTGCTCCACGGATGGGGCGGAGCGGGCTGGAATCGTACGGATGGACCTGGCGATCCGAACGATCAGCTTGTTGTTGGTGCAGGTGTCCGAGTTGAGCGGCGCGCGCGGCTACGTCATATCATTTTAGGTTGGGAAGTCGCCACGCGATGGTTAGGTTCGGCGTCTGGACTCGTTCTCCAGACGGGACCAGTATTGCGATGGCAGCGATGAGCGATGCGCCAACTCTAGAGGCGCTCTTGTTCTCAGCGACCCAGGCCGAGTCGAAACGTGATGCACAAAGTTTAAATGCTTTAGCGGAAGCAGCTCGCCGGGCGGGCGCTTTCGCTTTAGCCCTAAAAAGTGCTCTGCTGGCGCGTCAGCGCGGTTACTCTGAGCCGCCAATGGCTGAAGAGCTTGAGCTGCTTTTTCGTTTCGAACAGCTTGAGCCTCTGGTCGATTTGGCGATCGAATACCATGACCAAGACATCTTACAGCGTATGGTGTTGAGTTTCGGTGCGCATCCTGATCTGCATCGTCATGGCGTGGCCGCCGCTGATGCATTGGCTTCAATGCTTGGAGCTGCACCTGCACTCCCAACTCGGCGAGCCGAACCCGATGTGGATCAGTATTGGGAAGGTTTGCTTGCCGGCGATACGAGTTTGGTGGGGTGGGGTATACGTCGTTATGGCGCACCATTAGTTGATCGAATCATGCGCCTAGCAAGCCAAGGTGTAGAGGTCTTAGCGCAAGTCGCATCGACCACTCCTGCTTGGGTCGAAGTTCATGCGGGTAAGCGAGCGGCTCTGCCTTACTACCGGTTTGCCTATGAGCACGGTTTGGGCGAGGTTGAGCATCAGCGAAAGGCGCTGATCCTTTGTGCTGCTTTGGGCGAGCGTGAGGAGGCACTTGAGGTCTGTCGGGATGAAACTGAGCGCATCGCGTTAGCGACTTGGGTTTTGGGTCGTCCCACAGAAGAGGCGTTGGACGCACGTTGGCTTCGATTTTTGGATGAAGACGCCTTGGCGCGCTTTGCTGAGTCCGAGGGCAGACGATGGCTCAGCGGCGAGCCAGCGCGACTTCAAGTTGAGCGCATTTGTTCTGAGCCTCGGTTAGCGGCGAGCTTTCAACCCTGGTTTATGGCGATGGGCGATTTCCCGGCGGTACTTTCGTGTATTCAAAGTCGTTGCCGTATTGCCGAGCGATCCGAGCGGATTCAGTTGGAGCGTGCGGCAGCAGAAATGCTTGAGCATTTAGGACGGCCGGTAGAAGCGGTTGCTCACGCCGCTGAGGCCTTGTTGTTAGCGCCCGAGGACCGCTCTTCTTTTGACTTGGTTTATGCCCTAGGGCGGGCGCATCCTTCCGAACGCCGACGCGCATGCGATCACTTGCTTGCTGCCTCGGAAACGACCGGTCGCGTGGATTGGGCATTGCGCGCATTGACCTTACTCTCGGATACTGACCGAATGAAAACGGCGCTCGAGCTCGTTCTTCATCAGTTTAGTGTTGAACGTGTTTTGGAAGCGTACGACCGATCAGAACACGTCCACGCTGATCTCGGTCCAGCGCTCTACACGATATTAAGTGAACGAGGCACACTCGATGCTGATCGTGTCGTCGGTTTTGTTCGTAGCCGTTTGCCGGCGATGACCAATGGTGACGAAACGCCCGATTTTGAGCCGTTGCTTGATTTGCTCGAAGAGCATGCGGGCGGCGATCTGCGCGGTCAGCGCTTGAGAATACCTATTTTGCTCGAACTCGGTCGCGGTGCAGAAGCGCTTGAAGCACTCGATTTGGCAGGAGTAGCTAGCCAAGGGAGTTGGGCGGTTCTGCGTGCGCGAGCTCACTGGTTGTGCGGTCGAACTGATGAAGCGAGGAGTCTTTTGCGAGGCGCTGCACAGAGCGGTAATCGCTCCGCTGAGGATATGCTTGCAACCTTGGAAGCGGAGGTCTCATGACCTCCGAGGTTCGCCCCTTTAGAGGCGGCGAAGACGATCCTTTTCGCGGCGAAAATGACCGCGCATCGGCGATGCGGTCGTGGCTAGCCGAGGTCGAAAATGAGCCTGAGCGCCGCGTACGAGCGACGACCGTCGCGCTCCAAGGCTTGATCGGTGCACATCGTGAGTTGCGCCAGTCTGTCTTGGATCAAATTTGGAATGATCTGATCGTACTCGAGCTTGAACAAGAACTTGCTGAGCGATTGGATGAATGGGCGGACCGCCACCCGATCGAGGCAGCCGATGCTTTGGCAGCCAGAGCCATGCAGCGTGCAGCGGTGCCTGCAGCGGTCATTCAATCGGCTTGGCTTCGAGAACTCGAACGACGTGGTGGCGGTGATCTCGATTGGGATTGGTTGATCGATTACGCTGAGTCTGAGTTCTTAATCACCCTCGCTGGGCGAGCCAACTCCATAGGTTATGATGGAGGCAGGCGCCTGTTGCCGCGCCTCATCGAATTGGACCGGCGTGAGGCGCTAAATTTACTCAAGCATTTAGGGCTTTCGGAGGCGGGTATGCCGATCTCCGAACTCGCGAAGTGCTTTGGCGCCGAGGCTGTCTTAAGACTCGATCCACCCATGCACGAGGATCAACACTGGGCGTGGTTGAAGCTCAACTACGAATTGATCGGCGTGTCGGCGCTTACCGCAGCCGAGCGCTGGGTCGGTCAGCGAGGTAGTCCGGAGCAGCGGATTGATTTAGCCCAATGGATGACTTCGGAGGGTGACTATGAAGGCGCATTGCGTGTCGTTGGTGACCAGCGACATCCCTTGCGCTGGGCGCTCCTTGAGCAAACGGGCGACTTCGATGTTTTGGTTGAGCAATTGTGGCCGAGTCGGCGACAGATTGATATTCTTGAACGGCTTCGACTTGGGCGCGCGCTGCTTGCGGTCGGTGATGGTGAGCGGGTCGAGGAGTTGCTTGCCGATGAGGCGGGTGAAGAAGCCTTTGGATTGCGTTTGGAGGTTGCTGCATCTGCTGGCGAGTCCGACAAGGTTGCGCAAATGGTCCGCAGTTATGGCGCAGATTCGGTGGTTGCGGATGGTCATTTGCGCTGGCTATTGTTTGATGTTTTACATGAAAAAGAACCAGAACTGGCGCTCGATTTGGTCGGTGAGCATCTTGATGCGGCGCCCGCCCCTGCTTCCCTTCGCCAGCTCCTAGAGTCTGAGCTAAGTTTCGCAACTCGACTGCGCGTTCTGGATGCTTTGCTCTTACGCCAGCCGACTCTAGCGATTTTTAAGGAACGACTGGATGGCGCGGTCGGTGCGGATCGTTTGCGATTGCTGCAACAGCGTGCGCTCTGGCGTCAGAGAGGATCGACGGCGCGTAAAGACTTGGACGAACTCGCTCAACAAGAACAAGGGGTACTCCTCGCTTTTCATACGGCGCGCCGCTTGTTGATACGGTTTGATGGTGAGCTCGAAATTCTCGAGAGCATGTTGCGCTTTGCTCAAGCCTGTGAGCTTGTCGAGGAAACCATTGAGCCGGTTTTGTTGTGCGCATCGAATCTCGCTGATTCGAAGGCGCTCGAGGTCTTGGGTCAGGCCGCTTTGTTGTTGATGGATTCGGATCACGAAGAGCTCGCAAGGGTGCTCGTCTCGCAAATGTCCGGTTCGGATTTGAGGGCGCCGGCAAGTTTGATGGCGCAAGCTCGGTTACAGGCAATTGATGGTCATGCGCGTGAGGCATGTCAGCGTTTGTATGAGGCAGCCGTGCGCGAGCCGATAAAGGCGGAACAGGTTGAGCTCGCCATTTTGGCGGTGGAAATTGGCGGTTTAGAGACCCTACAGCTGCGCAAATTACGCGTGCGCTGGCCTGAAGATGGAACTTTGATTCTGGGTTGTGTGCTCGATGATCTTGCATCGGGCGTAGCGGTTGATGCGTCATCGCTTGAGATGGCATCATCATTACCCCTTGATGCCTTCGTTGGGGCAATAGAGGCAGGGCTGAGCGGTGATTTAAAGTCGTGTGTTGGCTTGCTTGATGCTGATGCTGACATCACCAGTTTGCGTGCTCTCGCGATCAAGCGCGGACTTCGGTCGGTTTTGGACGGTCTTAAAGCAGGACCTTGGACTGATGTTGGTGACTTAGAAGACTGGGTTGTAGAGGCGCTTAGGGTTCAGGCTTATGACCAAGCACTTGCCTTGTGCACGGAGTCGCCCGCCGACCTGAGCACCGCTGTTTTAACGAATTTACTGACGGCGCTCGCTCGCGGTGGTTCGGACGATCGAGCCGATATCATCGGCTTGCGCGCCCTTGATCTTGGGTTGTGGGATCAGCACCTCGTCGACGTCGCGCGTGAAGCGCAGCCAAGCAGTGAACTGTTTCGGCGTGTGCTCGAACATGACGCCTGCAATCTCGAATTGATTGCGAAAGCCCGACGTGCAGAACCCGTCTTGGCGCGTGAGCTCCTCATGGCTCTAAAGAGCGCTTTGGGGAAGGCAGCATCCCTTGGTTTAGGCTCGGAAGAGCAAGTCCATGCTGATGTGGCTCGCCCAATCTTTGAGGGGGCGGTTGCTGAAATCGGCCGTGCCCCTTTGTTGTTGAGATGGTGGGCTGAAGCTGTCGGTGATGGTGATACCGAATTGGTCGAAGAGGCGATAGCTGCGAATCCGGGGAACTGGGCTGCGCGTCGTCTGTTAAGTCTCGCTCGAGCTCGTGTTGGGACTGACCGCGAGCAGTCGCGTCAGTTACTCCAACGAGCATTTGCTCTTGAACCGAAAGATCCTGATATCCGCCGCGCATTGAGCGATTTGTGGCGTCATGAAGATACGGATCGAGCACGTGAGTTTTTGCAGCCCCTACTGGAAGTGGAGCAGCCATTGGCGCGCGATTTAAGGCGCAGAGCTAGGATCGAACTCGCAGAAGGGGATCTCGAGGCAGCAGCGCAAAGCTTTGAGCTCAGCGGTTTGCCTCGACGAGCTGGGCCGATGGCGGATGCGCTTCACGCGTTCATGAGTACGGGTCGATGGGAGCAGGCGGGGCAGTGGTGTGAGGCATTGATTCGCCAACATGGACAGACCATGAGTCAAACCGAACTTGGCGCCTTGTATGCCGATCTCGGAACGATTCGCTTAGGTTTGAAGCAGCCTGTAGCGGCAGCTGCAAGCTTTGAGCGTTCGTTGAGTCTCGGCGACGAAAGAGGCGAGGTTTTAGAAGGTTTGGGTATGGCTTTGCTCTCGATACCCAATCGAGAACACGAAGGTTTGCGAACGATTGAGCGGGCTTTACCCAAAGTGAATCCTGAACAACGGATTGCGCTTTTGTTGTTGCGCACAGAATCGAGTGAAGACGCATGGCAAGTTGCCGATCTTCTTGAAGCTTATCGTCGTGAGATTGAGGGCCATTTTGACCTGGTCGAGCGACTGGCTCATGCGTACCGCAGCACCTCTCGCTATGATGAAGCATTTGCCGCGGGAATGCGTGCCTTAGACTACGCTGAGAGACGCCAACGTGTTCCTTTATTGGTTTGGCTTGGCGCGGTGGCCTATGACCATCTCGCTGACTTGCAGCGAGCCTTAGCGAGCTGGAATTCAGCTTTGGATTTGGACCCGCAATGTCAGGATGCCATCGATTTAATTGAAAAATCCTGTGTGGAGAGTGAGGCTTGGGACTTATTGGTCGTCAATCTTCACGCACAGATCGAACGCTTTGGTCAGGAGCAAGCAGACGATCGTTACCAGGCATGGCAGCGCGTCGTCCGTCTAGCGCGCGAGGAAATGAGTCGTCCGGATCTCGCCGTGATGGCGCTTTCTGAATTGCTCGCCATCCATGATTTGAGTGCTACTCGTATCCAGCTCGCTCAAGTTCTTGGTGAGCTCGAGCGGTGGAGCGAAGTCATTCCTTTGTTGCAACCGGTTTGGCAGGTAATGGGTTTGAGTGATGATGGCGCTCAATGCTTATTACGAGCCTATGCGCAGACGAATCAGTTGTGGCGCGCTGTTGCTGTCGCTGATGTTTTGATGGTCCGAGGTCATCGTCTCGACAATGAAGACGAGGTTGCACAATGGCGAGAGCT
Organism: uncultured Candidatus Hydrogenedens sp.; assembly: GCA_902574205.1. Classification (GTDB taxonomy): domain Bacteria; phylum Myxococcota; class UBA4151; order UBA4151; family UBA4151; genus CACGMS01. Next base: position 6,083 of record CACGMS010000085.1, read on the forward strand.
CAGTATTGCAGCGATGCCGCTCACTGCGGCTGAGCAAAGTGCTTTGTTGCCTCCGTTACTCTCAGGAGAAGTGGGTGAAGCGCTGTCGGCAGCCTGGCATTTACTTCACCCTGCAATCGAGCGTGACCCGCAACGACCAAATGGTTTTTTAGGTCGACGGCACAAGCATGTTGCCGAGGAAGACGAGCGGTTGGCGGTGCAGGTTTTTTACCGTGTCGCGCGGTTTTTTCGTCAGCCCGAATCGAGCTTGTATCTGATCCCTCGAAGTAGTGAGAACATCCGAATATTTCCGAGTCGGCCGCTCAGTCTCGTAGCTGGGG
>CACGMS010000086.1 GCA_902574205.1 uncultured Candidatus Hydrogenedens sp.
CGCTAGAGGCTATCCAAAGTTTGGATTTGATGACTGAAGATGACGGCGAAGCGGCTCTCGAAGACGATGAAGTCGATCCCTTTGCGGATGAACATGAAGTCGTGGCTGAGTTGACGGTTCCAGGTGAGACAGCGGTCGCTGGCCAGGGTCAAATCGATCAAGCGGCGTATCGCGAGCGTTGGGGTAGTGCGCCGCTGAGTGTTTATCTTTCCCACCCTATGCAGCCGAGTTTGGAATTCTTGAGTCCAGAACAGCTTACTGCGCTGCAAGCGGCTCACAATCATGGGAATTTGAGTGGTATTGCAGAAGCCCTACGTAAGGATGATGCCTGGGTCAAAAAGACCATCAACTTCTTGCTACGTTCCGGTTATTTGGAATCAACTTAAACAGAACATTATCAATTCTTATTGAATCGAAGCCCAAGGCCGTGCATTGGGCGTCCGCCCCGTGGGGTACACCTGGCTTAATGGCGCGTCGTCTAATGGCAGGACACTGGTTTTTGGTACCAGCCGTTGTAGGTTCGAGTCCTACCGCGCCAGCCAAATCCGCCGGGTGAATAGGGATGGGTTCTGCGATGGCGACCCGAGGAAAGATTAAAGTCTTTGCGGGCAATGGATGCCCGGATCTGGCTCAGTCTATCTGTGATGCTTTGGGTGTTTCCATTGGGCAGGCGACCGTCGGTCGTTTCAGTGATGGCGAAGTGAATATCGACATAATGGAATCGGTTCGTGGTTGCGATGTGTTCGTGATCCAGAGCACGAGCGCTCCTGCCAATGACCATCTGATGGAATTGCTGGTCATGATTGATGCGCTCAAGCGTGCCTCCGCAGCCAATATTACCGCCGTCATACCGTACTACGGTTATGCTCGGCAGGATCGTAAGGCATCGCCGAGAGCGCCCATATCCGCTCGACTGATTGCTGACTTGTTACTCGCTGCGGGTGTTAATCGAGTCTTGTCGATGGAGTTTCATGCGGGTCAGATTCAGGGCTTCTTTGATGCTCCTGTCGATCACCTTTATGCGATGCCCGTGATGCGAAGTTATTTGTCGGATCATTATCGCGAACTCGGTGTTGAAGATCCGCAAGAGCAGTTGGTAGTGGTCAGCCCTGATGCGGGTGGAGTCGAAAAAGCGCGCGCCTACGCCCGGCGCTTGGGCGCCACTTTAGCGATCATCGATAAGCGACGCGAACGGGCGAATCAAAGCAAGGTGATGCATCTCGTGGGTGACGTGGCTGGACGTCACGCACTTTTAGTTGATGATATGATCGATACGGCAGGAACGTTGTGCCACGCAGCGGATGCGGTCAAAGCACATGGTGCGCTGAGTGTTCGCGCCGTAGCAACCCACGCTGTTTTAAGTGGTCCAGCTAAGGAACGCATTATGAATTCGGTGATCGAAGAGGTGGTGGTCGCAAATACGATTCCACATCCTCAGATCGAAGAAGAGTGTTCTCGAGTGACCGTGTTGAACGTGGCTCGCTTGTTCGCCGAAGCCATCTCTCGGGTGAACTCAAGTCGGAGTATTTCCAACCTCTTTGAATAAGAAGCGCTCATGCGAGGCTGCAATCAGGCAGCGTCATCGTGGAGCGACAAAGGAGAAAGATATGCAGAATTTAGTAGCAAACAGTCGTGCCCAAACGGGTAAGGGTCATAATCGACGCTTGCGCGCCGCCGGCGAAATACCAGGTGTGGTGTACGGCGGTAATGGTGAGGTGAGCAGCTTGTCTCTCAAGTCAGCTGAACTGATGCGGTTGTTGCGTGGATCGCACCGGCGAAACACGCTGATCGGTTTAGAGATTGATGGCAAAGATGCTGAACCGGTCTTGGTCACCGAGCTTCAGACGGATCCGATCACTCGACAACTCATTCACGTGGATTTTGTTCGGGTTGATTTGAAAACCCCGATCACGGTTAAGGTTCCCGTCGAAATGGTTGGACGCGCTAAAGGTGTTCTGGTCGGTGGTCGCATGCGTTTGGTGCGTCGAGTGGTCGACGTGAGTTGTTTGCCCGAGGCGATTCCTGCCTCCTTTCCCGTTGATGTCTCACCGCTCGATGGCGACGAGGCCTTTCGTTTCAGTGAGTGCCCTGCGGCGGATGGTATCGAGAAAGTCTACAAGAATGACTTTGTCGTTGTCCAATGCGTCAAGGGTCGAGAAGCGCGTCAAGCCGATGCGGAAGAAGCGGCAGAAGCTTAATTGCTTTGAGGCGTTTGCTCTCATGGTTACGTCGCAAGAGCTCCGGCGAGCAATCTGCTCACCGGGGCTCTTTGCGCGTTGAGGAGCCTGCTATGTGGCTCGTCGTCGGCCTAGGTAATCCGGGCTCCAAATATGAAAAGACTCGGCATAATATTGGGTTTATGGTGGTCGATCGGCTGGCGCAACGAGCGGGTAGTAAGTTGAGCACCAAGAAGTTCAACGCACACTTCGGTAGTTGTGTGATTGCCGGATGCAAGTCTCTGATCGGTAAGCCGCAGACCTATATGAATTGTAGCGGTGACTCGGTGCAGCCGATGGCAGCTTTCCATAAGATCGTTTCGACACAAATTGTGATCATTCATGATGAGCTGGATCTGCCTTTTGGTAGTGTTCGAATTAAGCAGTCTGGAGGCCATGCTGGCCATAATGGGCTACGCTCGATTAGCGCTCGTTTGGGTGGCGGGGACTATCCGAGGGTGCGTGTTGGGATCGGTCGACCAACTCATGGCGACAACGTGACAGGACATGTCTTGGGTGCCTTTAATCGTGTCGAAAGAGCTAATTTGGAGGCTGTGATTGAGCGTACATGTGACGCCGTCGAAACGCTTTTGTCGCAGGGTGTGATAGCGGCCATGAATTCGGTCAATGGCCAGCCTCCCGTTTGTTGAGGGCTTTCACTCCGGCGCGAGCCGGATGGCCGTGATATCGTCATTGACCACGTAGTGGCTCGTCCCTATAGGGCGCTCGCTAAAAGCAACTCTGTAGGGAGTATGATGTCTATCGATACCTGGTTGTATCTCGTTCCTGTCGCCGGTCTCATTGGCTTGGTCTATGCCTTTGTCACGTCGAAGTGGGTCAGTGCTCAAGAGGTGGGCACCGATCGCATGCGGGAAATCTCCAACGATATTAAAGACGGTGCCAAAGCGTTCTTGGCAGCTGAGTACAAGGTCCTCGCCATCTTCGTGGTGGTGGTCGCGATCTTGCTGGCCGTCTTCAACAGCGGACAAGCTGCGTCGCACGCGCTTGTCGGGGTGAGCTTTGTGATCGGCGCCGTGTGTTCGGCTGCCGCCGGCTATGCTGGAATGATGGTGGCGACGAGCGCCAACGTCCGCACCGCACATGCTGCTCGGTCCGGGCTTTCGGATGCGCTCAAAGTGGCGTTCCGTGGTGGCGCGGTCATGGGCATGAGCGTTGTTGGTTTGGCGCTTCTGGGTTTGGGCTGTCTGTTTCTCGCTTACTTCAAGTTAGGCGTTGGTGGGTTTGGCGGCGAAGAGAACCTGAGTCGCGCTATTCAAGTCCTCTCAGGCTTCTCGCTTGGTGCTTCGTCGATCGCTCTGTTTGCTCGTGTTGGTGGTGGTATCTTTACCAAAGCAGCAGACGTCGGCGCCGACCTTGTCGGTAAAGTCGAGGCAGGTATTCCGGAAGATGATCCGCGCAACCCTGCGACGATCGCTGATAACGTCGGCGATAATGTGGGTGACGTAGCAGGTATGGGCGCTGACTTGTTCGAGTCCTTTGTGGGTTCGATCATCGGTGCCATGGTTCTGGGTGCTCTGGCTGGTGGTGACGCTGGCGTGCGCGCGGCCATCCTGCCTCTAGCTATTGCCTCGGTTGGGGTCATCGTCTCGATCGCCTTCACTTACACCGTGAACGTGAAAGAGGGGGGTAACGCACAACATGCATTGGATCGTGGTACCCTGGGTGCGGCGGTCGTGATGATTGGCGCAACCTATGTGATCGCTGGTATGATTTTGCCGGAAGGCGGTCTGGTTCTTGGTGGTAAGACTGTGGGTGTCATGGAGGTTCTCTATGCGACCATCGGTGGTCTCGCTGCTGGCGTTGCTGTGGGTTTCACCACGGAACATTACTGTGCCTGTAACAAGCCGCCGGTAACCAGTATCCGCGAAGCTTCGAAGACGGGTCCTGCGACTAACATCATCGCTGGTGTTGGCGTTGGGTTTCAATCGACCGCTTTGCCGATGATCGAAATCTCTGCTGCGATCCTCGTCGCCTATCACTTCGCTGGGTTGTACGGCGTGGCATTGGCTGCCTTAGGTATGCTGTGCACCACGGGTATTCAGCTCGCTGTCGACGCCTACGGTCCAGTCGCAGACAACGCCGGTGGCATCGCTGAGATGGCTCACCTCCCTGCAGAGGTTCGTGAGCGCACGGATAACCTTGATGCCGTGGGGAATACGACCGCTGCGATTGGTAAAGGGTTTGCTATTGGCTCGGCGGCGTTAACTGCTTTAGCTCTTTTCGCTGCGTTCCGTGGCGTGGCTAACGTTGATGTGATCGACTTGACCGATCCGTTGGTCATGGTTGGTATCCTCATTGGCGGTATGCTGCCCTACTTGTTCTCGTCGATGGCGATGAAAGCGGTGGGTCTGGCAGCCAATGATATGATCGTTGAAGTGCGTCGTCAGTTCCGTGAGATCCCGGGTCTCAAGGAAGGCGCGGAAGGCGTCAAGGCTGAGCACGCTAAGTGTGTTGAGATTTCCACTCAAGCGGCGATTAAGCAGATGATGCTTCCTGGCTTGTTAGCGGTTACAGCTCCGGTGGTTGCTGGCTTCTTCTCGGTGAAGGTGCTTGGCGGTTTGCTTGCAGGCTCGTTAGTTTCGGGTGTGCTCCTGGCGATCTTTATGTCCAATGCCGGCGGTGCATGGGACAACGCCAAGAAGCAGATCGAGGGTGAAGACAAAGATCACGATAATGACCAGGGTAAAGGTTCGGATTCGCACCATGCCGCGGTTATTGGTGATACGGTTGGCGATCCTTTCAAGGATACCGCCGGTCCAGCGCTCAACATCTTAGTTAAGTTGATGACTGTGGTGGCATTGGTGATTGCACCGCTGATCGCTAACTAAATCCACTTGGGTTGGAAACAGGGCGGGGTGGCATGAGCCACCCCGTTCTCGTTTTTGCTCACTTTTGCTTTGCACCGCTTATGATGCCCTGATAGGGCGACCCGCCCTTGGTAATCGGCCAAGGGGCAAACATATCCTCGCATGATCATTGGGGTCATGCCGTAAGTCCGGGAGGAGATCGAATGATCCGGGAATACGAAACCGTCTGCATACTCGATCCTGAGTTGGAAGAAGCAGGTCATCTGCAACCTCTGCTCGAGCGTATCGAAGCAGTTTTTCGAACCGCTCAGCTCGCTGACGAACTTGGCTCATAATCGGCCCTCGAATAACCAGAGCCAAACCACCGGCAAAGAGGAGGAAGTTGAGCATGAACCACGCCATTGCCAGGCTATGAGGATCACCGATCGTAAACCAATTGATCCCATCGGCAGGCGGACCGCCGGCTTGTGCGAGCGCAGGGACCAAACACAGAATCCATACCAAAAGACGCATCAGGCAGTCCTCCCCAGCGCTTTGGCGACTAGATCATCGGTCAATGCCTTCACATCAGCCTCTAACGCCGTTCGAGCGCTATCGATCGTCGATTCAAGCTCAGCTTCTTCCTTTTGAGCGGTAGCTAAAATCGCTTTACTCGCTTCCTCGATCTTAGCCTGAGCCTCCTGACGGATACTGGTTCGCTGATTCGACGCTGAAGCTTCGACGCTCTTACGAGCCGAATCCCACTTCTCTTGAACCCTTTGCTCAAGCCGATCTACCGCATCGGCGCCCGATGTGGCGACCGTTGGATCCTCTAACGCTTCACGCGCTTCCAAGAGATCCAAATACGGCCGATAGAGCCACGGTGTGAACAAAAACAGTAATCCTAGGAAGATCACTAAAATTACGAGAATTCCAACAGTCGACACATACATAAGTCGGCCGTCCTCTCCTCTTAGGCGACGGGCACCTAGCACCACAATTAGGGGTCGTCAACGCCATCCGACCGACGCCCTAAGCTACTGAATTAACTCTACCAATTGTGGCATATCAAGGGTGCATCCCAGAATTCGCAAGCGGCCTTCACAAAC
>CACGMS010000087.1 GCA_902574205.1 uncultured Candidatus Hydrogenedens sp.
CGCGAAAAAATCCCCACTCACCTTCGTACTCATAGGTCAGTATATTGCCGCTGCTATCGTAGGTATAGGTCCTTCGGTCGCTTAGATTTCCATCAGCATCTCGGGTCTCTGAAGTCAGCAATCTACACCCGCTATTGCCGTTGTTGTTTCCACCGTTGTTGTTTCCACCGTTGTTGGTACCACCGTTATTGCTTCTGCCACCGCCCGAAGACTGCGGAGGACCACAACTCACGCTCAGCGAGAGCGAACAAAGTAGCAAAACTAAGAATGGATAACGGCGCATGATCACCAACCCCTAACACCCCCTGCTTATCGCCTGCTCACCATTTAGAGAAGGGATTGAGGAGTCAGGCTGGATTCATCGCAGCGCTTTGGCGCGGCTAAGCTTTAAGCTCATAAATTTTTTGGCAACGACTGGAACAGAACCGCCTTTGAGCGTGAGGAGAGCTTGCCACTTTGACCGAAACAGTGGTCTGGTTTGGATCGTGGTTTTTACGATCAAGGGCGACGAACGTTGATTAAGCGCCGGATACTTCTCGGGATGGTGTCTGTTGTGCTGGCGGTGGTGGCGCTGCTGGTGATCGATCAAATTCGCCAGGCAAATGCTTGGCCATCGATCAACGATCAGCCACCGCTAGCGGTGCCTCAAGTCCAGGTTCCGACGGATTCGTGGCTCGCTCTAAAAGCGGTGATGGCTGCTGTCCCCATGCAGCACAGCGATCGAATCCGAAAAGCGCTGCAGGAAAAGGGGATACCTGTTGATCGGGGGTCTTGGGTCCTCGTTACGGACCAACTCAAGTCGCTCGCGTCATTGATGGGAAAGCCCGCCATCGTCTCTCCGATTAGGAAGATCGGCAGCGAGGACAGTCAGCTCTCCTTGATGCCGATCATTGTGCTGGCGCAAGCTCAGCTCCTGCGGGGTTGGGATCGGACCGAGGGTGGCGATATGCTCGCCGCTGCACGGGACATGCTGCTCGTCGACCGCTTTGGTCAGCAACTCGTGAGCGGCAGCCATTCTCTGATGATGAGTGTCGTCGGGTACTCGATTCAGGAGATGGCACTCAAGTCCCTTCAGCAATTACTTTTTATTGCGCATGAGCCTTCGGTCCATGCGTTGGTGTCCGAGCGGCTAGCCGTGCAAGCGCCTCCAGAAGGTCATTTACGCCAAGGCTTGCTGCGTGAATGTGCCCACAGTGAAGAACTGCTGCTCGACCCACTCAAGTTGGCGGATGTGGATGTCCGTGATGCGTGGGCGTCGAAGGGGCTGCCCGGGACTCTGTTCGACCAGGGCGCGACCGTGGCACAGCTTCGTAAATGGTGCCGTGCGGCGGATGCTTGGTTGGCGCTGCTGCCGGCTCAGCGAGGTCGGTCGCCGTCCACTCGTCCGCACGGGCTCTCGGCGGCGCTGACCTATAACGTGATCGGTATCGAATACTTAAAGATCGTGTCTCCCGAGGCACATCTTCACGCAGCAGAAGCCATCCATGAACAGGCCCTTCACCGCCGGATAATCAGCCTGCTGACCGCCGCGCGTCGTTATGGTTTTGAACACTCAGGGGAGTTGCCTGAGCGCGCGGAACAGCTTGTTCCTGAGTTTTTGACGTCCGTGCCGCTTGATCCGTTCACAGGAAAAGCACTAAAAATTGAGGCCGAAGCGATCAAGACCAGCCGCAGTGAGCAGGTTTGGATCACCCTTCCGGCGGCGCCGAGTCAGCCTTGAGCGTGTGCATCAGTTTGCGGTCGTTGTGGATGGAATGAACGAAGGGGCACTGTCGTACGATGAGTATCGGTTCGACTGTCCCGTCACGTATCGTCTTTCTTGGTCAGGGGCACGTGTAAGGAAAATTTCTCTTATCCCAGCAAGTCCATACACCGAATTTTTTCCCGCTCCTGTACTGCCCTTTCGATTTTTTTTGACCGCTACGGTACCATGAGGTCCACGTCCCCACTCTTTTTCCGCCTTGGTATTCACCCTCTTCATGTTTGATCCCGTTTCGGTGCCAAGAGGTCGCTTTTCCGTGCTGCTTTCCGTCCTTATACTCTTCCTCCGCCAGCTTGCGGCCGTCGGGAAACCAAAGGATCCATTTACCGTGTTTGGCGCCGTCAGGCTGCTCGCAACCTTGCTCAAAACCGCTCGGTGGAGCTTTGCCGGTGCGTTTCGAGCCCTTAGGACATCTCCATTGCCTGTCAGGGCTTACGTTTGGACTACCTGTCGTTTCTGGGTGGTGCTCTAGCGACCTGAATCCAGTTGATCTCGGCGGTGGGCTGTTGGTGCGGATGCATTGTTCATCGACGCAAACGGGAATGGTTTCCCCTGCCGCTATTCGTATGGCGTCAAACACGCAGTTTCGGCGAGGAAATGCTCCTTTAGAGTAGCACGAGCCGCTTCTCCATGAGGTATAGAGTGGTCGCAGTTGGCTCTTAATCTCGCTTGAAACAGCACCGAAATACTCGCTGCAACGACCTGGAACAGTCCACTCACGACAATCGCTATTGTTTGAGCATTTGACCATATTTTTCCGGTTTTTTAATGTCTCAATGAGGGTACTGATTTGCGTCTGGATCCGTCGGCACTCAGCTTCGCTCATGCTCGGTTTCGTGTCCTCAGAACTTTTTTTTACGGCCGCATCGGGACCGCCTTTGCGATCAACAGGCTTTGGGTTGAGGGTGTTTAGAGACGGGTTGATCGCGACGGCTTTGTCCGCATCAACTCGCTCGTCATGACCGCAACCGGTCACGTGACCAATCAAAGCGGTTGCGAGCGTCAGTGCAGGGAGTATTTTCATCATTACGGAGCTCCAACGCATTCATCTGTGCAGGTCACTCGTGCGCCCGCTCGATCAAAGCAGTTGACGCTGACGCATTCGCCTTGACTCCATTGAAGGTTCTTTTTTTTGATCGGCCCATCCCTGAGCCATGTCGTCCACTGACCTGATTTCTTACCGTCTTTATAGGTGCCTTTGGTGCGTTGTATTTCGTCGGCGCCATCGTACCACCACTGCATCCAGACGCCCGCCTTTTTACCGTCTTGGTATCGACCTTTGGATCCGACCTTACCGTTCTTTGACCAGGTACTGATCTGCCCGCTTCCCAGCGACCATTGATTGACCCCGAGTCGCTGTCCGGTGGGGCTCCAGTGGACCCATTCGCCATCTTTGACGCCTGCGCGATAGATACCTTTACTCTTCTTTTGTGCGTTGCGATGCCAGGTCACCCAAAGTCCCGATCGTTTCCCCGCAACGTAGCGTCCATGAGTATATTTATGGTTCGGTGAAGATCCGTTTGTGTACCCATGCCAAGCGGTCCACAAGCCGTCCTTGACACCATTTTTATAAAGCCCCTCTGATCTCTCCTTGCGGTTGCTAAACCACTCGATCCATCGCCCGTGCTTGGCGCCTTTTCGGTAGTGACCTGCCGCTTTGCGCTGTCCGTTGGCATGCCAGTAGGTCCAAGGTCCAACCTTTCGGTTGTTTGCGTAGGCGCCTTGGTATGTGGTGTGTTTGTAGCGTGAAAATCGAATCCAAGGACCGTGCTTGGCGCCGTTGACGAAGTTGCCAACGTCCATTTTTGCGCCGCCAGGGTACCAGGTTCGCCAGGGTCCATGTTTGGTTCCGTCGGGCTTGGTGCAGCCTTGATGCGCAAATTGGTTGCGCCGACGTGAGCTGATGGGGCGAGTACCTGCAGGGCATGAGTCATCATGAATCTTCGCTGAGCGCGTCGGCGCAGTTAACGGCGTAGACGTGGAGAGGCACCCCAGCGGACTGACTAAAGAGATGCTCGCCAGGAGGAATCGCATCATTATTCCCTCACGTTCGCTAGCTATCGCTTGTCCAAGATTTAGAGAAGAGTGTTAACCCTTCGACGCCTGCGCTGTTTTTTTGATGCAACCTTGTGGTCGTGTTGGTCGTATTGGTCGTTTTTTGTTTAGATTAATGTGTAAAATGGTTGTTATCACTTGATTCACAACCCATTCTGCGCAACAAAATAAACGAAATGGTCGATTTATGCTCTGCAAACAAATCGTCATTTGGCGCCCTAACCGAGTCAGTAGTTCGGGCGTAACGATGGCTAGGAGCCGACGGTGGTGGCTCGTAAGAAGGAGTATGACATGTTTGGTTTGCTCAAGTCGCTAGTGGTCTCAACCCCTCAGCAGAAGTTGATCAAGGCGAGGGATAAGCAGTATGAAGTGGCCTTGAAGTTTCAGCGCAGCGGGAATCTACGAGAGTACGCTCGCATCATCAACGAGATCAGCGCCATGGATCAACAAATCGCTGCTTACGATTCGCCTGATAAGGTGTAAATGGCGTCCAAGCCGAAGTCTGTTCGACGACTGTATTTTGGCTCGGGAGACAGGTGAAGCTATGGCAAAGATTGCGTGGTTGATCGTTGGGTTAAGCGTGGGGACGTCGGTCGCGTCGGCGCAATCGGCGGCGGGTCATTGCGACGAAGCTAAGGCAGAGTGCACGGACGTCGATCCGCAGCCGGATTTAAAGGGCATACCAAAGAGTGTTGCGGACACTCCGCTGCACGTCTGCAGCACCGAGCCGATGACGGGTTGGTTTCGAGATGGTTACTGTCGAACGCAAAGCGCCGACAAAGGCAGGCACGTGGTCTGTGCCCAGATGACTCAAGAATTCCTGAATTTTACGCGTAAGCGCGGCAACGATTTATCGACACCTCGGGGGCGGTTCAAAGGGCTCAAGCCCGGGGATCGATGGTGCCTGTGCGCGGTGCGTTGGCGAGAGGCGTTTGAAGCGAAAAAAGCGCCACCTGTGGACCTTGAAGCTACCCATGCTGTTGCGCTGCAGTACACGTCTTATCAGAGCTTACAAAGCACCCAGCGCGATCCCTAATTCCTGTGCGGCTCCTCTTCTCGAAAACGCCGCCAGCCGATAACGTCTCTACTCAAGGAGATGAGCGTGATGGGAATCCGAGGGTTGTGGAGCTTATTTTTTGTCGCTTTGGTCTCGGTCATGGGTTGTGCGACTCCCGAGCCGACCTCTGATTCTGACGCTGGGATAACGACTGATTCCGGTCCCACTGTACCGGTTGATTTGGATAGTGACGGTGTGATCGCCGCTGAGGATTGCGACGATCAAGACACTCAGCTTGGCGCTCGCTTAAGCGACGGCGACTGCGACGGTTATCTCCAAGCGGTCGACTGCGACGATGCTGACCCTGAGTCTACCCATCGCGGGGAAGACGCCGATTGCGATGGTTACTTGCCTCCCGAGGACTGCGACGACAACAACGTCGATGTGTACCCCGGCGCTGAGGAAGACTGGAGCGATGGGGTGGATCAAGATTGCGACGGCAACCAAGACTCCATCTGCGGCGATAGCAAAATAGGGAATATTGAGACCTGTGATGACGGCAACGTACTCGATGATGATGGCTGCTCAAGCCGTTGTGCAATTGAGCCTCAGTGTACGCAAGGATGCCTGACTCATGAGGACTGCCAAGGCGAAGATCAACGCTGCATCGGCATCCCCCGACGCATCGATGGAGCAACCGGTCAGTGCGAACAAACCAACGTTACTCTTGAGGGGGTTGAGTCGCCATGTAACTTGGACAACCCTTGTCCGCAGGGTCTAGTTTGTCTTGGAGCGTACTCATGGGACGAGGACGGCTGGTGCGTCGCTGATTGGTTCGCCAAAAACTTTTACAGTCATGACATGACGATGCTTCCACAGGACGGTAGCCGAATGAGTAGCTCGATCGTTGCTTGCGGGCTCGCCTCGGTTCCCGTGGATATCGTGGTTGAGTTGCATTTAAACCACCCTCGCCCTGAAGAGCTCGTGATCGAACTCGAAGACCCGAACGGAGCTATCGGCACCGTTCTTGATCGCCAAGCATGGCAACCTGGACCGATCGTTGTTCGGGTCGGCAGCGGTGATGATCAAGTTAACGGTCAATGGACGCTGCATGTTCGCGATGTCGTTCGGGGCGAGACGGGCATGCTGATCGGTTGGTCACTGTATCTTTTGAGTCGCTGGGATTGATCAACCGCCTGCGTCAACCGAGTTAATCCAGCGGGGGGCAAACAATCAGTTTCCCGCTTTGATCCCAGCAACTCCAATCACCTACTCGTGAGTTGCGATCATAA
>CACGMS010000088.1 GCA_902574205.1 uncultured Candidatus Hydrogenedens sp.
GCTAAGCCTGCTGCAAAGAAAGCCGCGGCCAAGCCTGCTGCAAAGAAAGCCGCCGCCAAGCCTGCTGCAAAGAAAGCCGCTGCCAAGCCTGCTGCGAAGAAAGCAGATGCCCCACTTGAGGAGACAGAAGCGCTTGTTGATGCTTTGCCGGAACCCGAGTTGGATGCTTCAGAGGAGTTAGTTCAAGCGCTGCCTGAGGAGAGCGGACCGACCGCCGCCGACCTCAAGAGCGCAGAGTTAGAGGCGGACTCAGAGTTAGACGATGACGTTGAACTCACCGATATTTCTGCTGCTGCCTTGATGGCGTTGCTCAAAGGCGAGCCAGCAGCCGAGGGTCAAGGGACCAGCGATGAGGAAATTCTAGCACTGGTTGAGTCCGGCGGGGATCCAAGCGATAAAGACGATGCTGAAGTGCTGTTGGGTGCGCCAGATACGGCGGATGTTGTTCCGGGTTTGGCGATGGGCGGTAGTGCTGCGATCGATGGTGACTCGGCGTCGCTTGGTGCCAATTTACTTGGAGTGGACGCCACGGGTTCTGTGGATTCGGGCGCAAGCGGAGGTTCCGTCGAGGCGGCACCGGTATCCACCGCTTCTCTCAAGCGCAGGCGTTTGGGAACAGACGCTGGTAGCAGCCAAGATCCGGTGCGCGCCTATCTGCGGCGGATGGGTGCGGTTCCTCTTTTGGACCGTGAGGGCGAAGTCGAGATTTCACGATTGATCGAGGAAGCTGAACACAACGTCTACCGAGTTTTACTCGATTGTCGACTTGCCTTGCGAGACTTGAGCGAGCGCTTTGCGCTTCTCGCTGGTGAGAACAGCCGCATGCGTGATCTAATCAAGGATCCCAATGAAATCGAACAAGGTATGGCTGATGAGGAGCGTAAAGAGATCTCTCTTCAGCGCTTTGAAGGTTTTCAAGTGGTGCAGCGACGTGTTGAGGAGAACGAACTTCGGCTCAAGCGTGTGGCTAAGTCGAAGAAGAATACGGTCAGTGAGGAGCTGATTCGACTCAAAGAAGAGCGACTGGAGTGGTTCTTAAAGCTGCGTCTAAACGCTAATGCATTGAACAACATCATTGGTACGGTTCGAGAGTTCGTGGAGCGCGGTCAGATGTACACCGAGGACATCTTCGATTGTGAACGAATTCTAGGTGATGTTCCTTTAGAGAAAGCCGGTAAGCTCGCTTATGCTGACTCGAAAACCTACAGCCGGCAGGCGCCGAAGTTGTTGAATGATAAGACCTTACGTCAACTTGAGTTGAGGCAGGTGCTGCATCGTTACCAGGTGGCTAAAAAGCGCCTGGACAGGCTCGAGAAACAAAATCGCATGTACTACTCGGAGGTCGCTGAGATTTTCGATCGGATTGTTCATGCAGAGCGTGAAGTTGCTCGTGCAAAGACGCGCTTGATTGAAGCGAATCTTCGATTGGTTGTTAGTATTGCTAAGAAGTATATGAACCGAGGGTTGCAGTTCTTGGATCTCATTCAAGAAGGCAATATCGGTCTGATGAAAGGCGTTGACAAGTTCGAATATCGCCGTGGGTTTAAATTTAGCACCTACGCAACCTGGTGGATCCGGCAGGCGATCACTCGGGCTATTGCGGATCAGGCGCGTACGATCCGCGTACCTGTTCATATGATCGAGACGATCAACAAACTCGCTCGTGTGCGACGGACATTATTCCAAGAGCTTGGTCGCGAGCCGACGCCCGAGGAAATCGCAGAAAAGATGGAGCTGCCGGTTGAGCGTGTTCTTAAGGTACTGAAAATCACGAAAGAACCGATTTCGTTGGAAACACCGATTGGCGAAGAAGAAGATTCGCAGCTTGGTGACTTCATTGAGGACCGAAATGCGATTCATCCTGATGCTGCTGCCATGAGTCACGATTTAGGTGCCTCGGTGCGACGTGTGTTGGCAACGCTTACCCCGCGCGAGGAGAAGGTTTTGCGCATGCGTTTTGGTATCGGTGAGAAGTCGGATCATACCCTCGAAGAAGTGGGACAAGATTTTCACGTGACTCGTGAACGCATCCGGCAGATCGAAGCGAAAGCCTTACGCAAGTTGCGTCATGCAACGCGCTCCAAGGTGATTAGCCCTTACGTCGATCCGGATCTACAAAATGTCCCGGATGGTTCTTGGTAGTCTGTGCCCTATTTCGTGCCCGTATCGTTGGTGAATCCTGCATCACTTGGCGGCGGTGGGCGTTGTATCTTGACGCTATACGATGCCCATTGCTGACACGCTTCATCTTTGGAAACCCGCTCGTCCCACGAGATGAAGCGCAAGGTGTAAGCGTTGGTGCTCTCGGGTAAGGGGCCGATCAATCCGCGTAAGCCTGAGCCACGATTCTCAAACTTGAGCGGGTAGAGCTTACCTTTCGTATCACTGACGATCGGTCGACAGGTTTCGGGTATCTCGGGCATCAGAAGATCAGCAGATATTTGCGGTCGGTTGATGACCATAAGCGCAGGATCGCAGCGTTGTTCACGATCGTTCAGCCGGATGAGATAAGGGCAGGGTGGTTCAGACGGCCCAGCATCAGCGACCATTTCCTCTGGAATCGATTTGGCGCTGAAAAACCAAAGCGCCAAACCCACTACAAGCGCCCCGGCTAAGCCGGCGAGAAGGAGATGACCCGACTCAATTCGGCGCGCTTTGCGGGGTGTTAAGCTCCAACTTTTTATTCGGCGTTTCATTGCTCAGGGAGAACCTGATAACCGCATCGCAGCATGGTTTCTGGCATGTAAGGGTTACGTAATCGTCCCGCAGGCTGAACCCAGTCGGCAGGCACCATCGGGCAATGCATAATGGCGGTACCCTTTTGGAGTTCCGGCATCTGTTTCCATAGTCTGTGCGCCTCGGCGCTCAATTTGGCAAAGCGTAATCGCTGACCTTTGAGATCTTTGGGAAAGTTAGCCATCAGTGATTTCAGGGCTTCAGGAGGTCCTGTACTAATCATCGACGTGGCATGAGCAGTCGCTTGGACCGGGTCACTGTGAACCAGGGCCTCGCCGACGAGCATATAGGTCTTTAGCCAGGCAACTGAATGTTCAACAGCGATCTGCCCGGGTCCCGCAGGCTTCGGTGCTGTCTTCGCTGCCTCGCCGCTTGCCGCTCGTTTGATAGGCGGTCCCTCGGCGGCTGGCTGGGTTGACGGTGTTTGATTACGGCTTTGACATGCACAGAGCAGTGCGGTGAGTGCAAAGAGTCGATAGTTCATGGGGTTACTCCGGGTTGGCTGTTCAACCTGTAGTCCTGTAGAATTTCGGTACGACTGGCGTCACCAGCGACCTTAGTTTTGAGCGTTAAACGGTTCTTTAGACGGAATGATTCCAAAACACCCGTACTGAGATTGACGACCATCTGTCCTTTGCCCGTGAGATTCTTTTGTACGCCTAACGGCGCTTCAACTGTGATCGCGATCGTCGCTCTTTTGGCGTTGATGGATACCAGTGTACATTGAAGGCCGCCCTTCGCGCTTTTTGCCCAGCTGCCGTCGGGTGATGCCGCAAGGTCCTTAGCAGCAATGAGCCAGTCGTCTCCTACTCGCTGCGCGGCTTGAGGAAGAGGTAGGGTTCGTCCTGGGAGGAGCCTTTTGAGTTGTTCTGCCATCGGTAATAAAAGTCGAGGTAAGTCCTTTGGTGGGACGAGCGTTAGCGCTTCGAAGCGCCCTCGGTCATCAATCCAGCCACGCCATGAGCTTCCCGTGAGTTTGGCGAACAGCGCATTACGAGGATCAGTGTCACCAAAGTTCAGATCGTCCAAGCGTGTTTCAATGCGGGCTCGTGCGTCTTTGACTTCCAGAATCCGCCGTGTCACGCGCATCGAAACCGTCGCCGGAGGGCTGCCTTTGACCGTATGCGTTGATTCGATAACAAATCGGTGAATCGCATCCTTTTGAAATTTTAAACGCAAAAGATGCTCTTGGGTCTCGAGACCGTCGGCATTAAGTGAGGACAGCATCAGACCTACTGCAACTATCATGATTGTGCGCGCTCCCAGTCGATTCGCTCTTGCAAGGTCTGCTGCAAGGGCTTGGGTTCGCTAAGCCTTAGACGAGCCCGAGTCCAGTCGTCATTGTAGTACATCGGCATCCCGGACATGCTCAGTGCTTGAGCGGGCGGCTGTCCTGGCAGTTGAAGCGCAGACCACCACTTGAGCACGGTGCCTGCTCGTTCCGTGACGGCACGTGGTATGGACATCAGCGGTTTCGGCTTACTAACGAGGTCACAGATGGTCGTCATGAGTTGGCGCGTCTTGACGTTGTGACCGGTTGCGAGAAACCGGTCTCCATCCTTTCCCTGACGCATCGACGCGATCAGGACGGTAACGACGTCTTCGACGTCGACGACATTAACACCACCCACGGGTGCGACCGGTAATCCGATACTCAACGCCAAGCGAATGAGTTTGGCTATGGTTCCTCGACGAAAGGGACCAGGACCGACCACTAAACTCGGTCGGACCGAAATCACCTCCATGTTGCCTTTGTATTCGTGCGCCGCGTGTTCGGCATCTCGTTTAGTTTCGTTGTACGGTAACCCTGGCGCATGATTGTAGGGTTCAAACTCTGTTGCAGGCGTCGATGGATTGACCCCCATAGCAGCGATCGAGCTCACGTTGATGAACCGCTTGACGCCAGCCTTTGCCGCCGCTTGAACGAGTGCCTTTGTGCCCTCAACATTGATTTGGCGCATGGACTCTGCGTCGCCCAACGACGCGCTGACACATGCTGCGAGATGATAGACGTAATCACATCCAGCGACAGCTTCGGCGAGGCTGTGTGGTTGGCTTAGATCACCCTCAACACATTCGGCATCCCAACCTAAAAATAGAGCAGGCCGGACGTGTTGACGATGCATCAACCGGAGTTCTTTCCCCCGCGCCCGAAGCGCTGCGGCGAGGTGGTAGCCAATCAAACCCGTACCACCCGTAATGAGGGTTCTAGGCATCTGCGTCCCACACTACTTTGAGTCGATCAAAGACGACCTCTAAAGATTCGGGAATGACTTTGGAACCAGCGATGACAGGCATGAAGTTCGTATCGCCAGGCCAACGTGGAACAACGTGATAATGCAAGTGCGAAGCAATTCCTGCTCCGGCTGCTGCGCCCATATTCATGCCGATATTCATAGCGGGACAACCATAAGCGAGCTTTATCGTTCGAACGGCTCGCATAAGCATGAGATGCAAATCAGCCTGCGCCTCGGGACTGAGCAAGTCCAGATCGGCGCAATGCTCATAGGGGACCACTAACAGATGCCCATTCGAGTACGGATAGCGATTGAGTAGCACGTAACTGTGCTCACCATAGCCGATGACACCATGCTCTCGATCGAGCTCAGGGTCTCGAGTGGCAGCAATACAGAACACACATTCGTCTTTCGGTTTGTCTGCTTTGATATAGTCTAGTCGCCAAGGTGCCCACAGCGATTCAATGCTCATGAGTCGTTTGCCTTCTCCGTGAGCACGCGCTCGGCGTTGAGTTGATCGACTGACAGCTCATGTAAGAGCGATTGCGTCGCTTCTTCAATCATTTGCCGGCTCTCACCACGAATCGTCATACTGACCCAGCGGCTCTCCATTTGTGTCGGGGGATAACTACCAAACGCTAGCTTTGGAAATTGGACTGCAACCGCCTCCATCGCACGCGCACCTTGAGTTTCATAACCTTCGAATCTAATTTTTGCGGAAGGCCTCGGTCCCGGGCCTTTGGGCAGGAGGGGTAGGAGGATGTCAACGAGACGGGGTATGCCAGGTAAGCAGTAGGTATCTCCAACGATGAAGACCGGCCAGCCTTTCCGCCCTTCGGAGCGCAAGGGGAATTCGACCTTAGTGCCGACGGGCACGGTGGCGGTT
>CACGMS010000089.1 GCA_902574205.1 uncultured Candidatus Hydrogenedens sp.
GACCAAAATGATCAGTAATGGGCGCATTTCTGATAATGCACGCAACCCGGTACCCGAAATTACGGCCAATCGATTTGATGAATCGATCGCGGCAGTAGGGGACTTCCTGGCGAGCGAAGACACTTTTGACTACGGTCTTCCTCTTTGGAATTATCTTATGCCTTACCGGCGCACGACCGGCGACTTTGGCACGTATGTCGTCGCTGGTCCGGATGGACGTAAGCGCAAGACATGGTCACCGAACCCGAGTTGGAGGGCTTGGTGTCCGGGAACAAGAGCTTATAGTATCTCCGCTCGGCGCGGAAACAACTACGAAACCCAAGAGGGGCCACCCGCCTTTGACGGGATTGCTCCTTACATGCGCTTTGCGGCTCGCGCACAGTCTGAACTCGATTTCGGTCAGCCTTCTGTCTACACCTTTGCGAATAAGTCCGCGCGACATATCGACCGCGACGGTGAGAGCGGCCCGGCGCTTGAGTTTCGCCTGGACACCGCTGACCAACAAAACGTGCGTTTTAACTCTCGGATCGGTGCTCAGGCAGGCTTACTGGGGCAGCTCACAGGGGTCAATGCGATCGCACGTGCCATGACGTATTATCATCGCCCTGGAAACTGGGCTGAGCACCCAAATTTCTTTAATCCGTTCTGGCGTGCCAAGCTGGCACCCATCGGGCAGCGTTTTGTCGGTAACCCACTGGCGGGTTTGCTGGGCGGACAAATCGGCAGTTTTATGGCTGAGAGCTTTATGACGCATTAGGAACGTGAGCATGCATCTACACACACCAAAAACGAGACGAAATGTACGACGTGGACAAGCGTTGTCTGAGTTTGTTGTGGCCGTTCCGGTGTTTATTGTGATGCTGTTTTTCGCCTGGTATTTCTCAGATCTCGTCCAGGTTCGCCTTGATACTCAAGAGATGGCGCGTTTAGCAGCTTGGGAGCCAACCAACCGAATGATGCACGATTTTGTCGATGGGAATCACCGGTCGAAACAGCGCGATGCACGCGAGGATGGGGCTCGAATCGTTCGAGAACTCTATCGCGATATGGACCCCACACGTGACGGTAATCAAATGCCTCGAAAGCTGACGATTGATCGGGCAATCGATGAGGTCAGTATCGAACTCAGTGATGGGCCGGGCGCCAATGATCCCTTGGTACAAGCTGCATTTGAGCGTCAGGGCGTTGTAGAGAGTACGGTCACCAACACGGCTGTAGGGATCGATGAATTTTTCCCTCACAACTTGTTGTTAGGGAGCCGTTTTTCGGACAATCCATTCGCCAAGATGCGTCAGACACTAAGGTTCACCGATCGTTATCGCTTACTTGCTGATTCATGGCGGCTGCACGACGGGCAGGACGTACTTCCAGGGGATCGTGATAAAGCATTTACAAAGCAGGTGGACCGACTCGCCTGGAGTGTGGACGGCTTGTCGGAAGCGTTGCAGTCGTGGCCGGCGCTGAGCGCTGGTCTGAGCCTGATGACTGGATATGACCACAATCCGTTTGAGACGGTGGTTGCCAGTCGTAATTACACGGACGGAGCCGCCTCCGGTCGACGTCAGATTTCAGTGAGTGGTGGTCAAGAGGACTTTGATACGGCACCGATGCGCGTCGATGATGCCAATGGTAATCGTTCGGTCTATGGGCAAACCCTTGAGGCGAGATCGAATCGTTACCTTGGCTGCCGTGACCTCAAGCCGGAGGCGCAATGCTTCCGCTAAGGTTATTCGGCATCGCAGCTGTTTCAGGTGCGCTTTTGGCAACGCCTTTAGTTTGGGCGAGTTGGTCGAGCACAGCACCGCTTGCTGTACCCGCTGCTGATGCGTCGGCTCCTCGTTTGCCTGAACCGATATACGGACCGTGGATCCCTGCGGGTCGATCGAGTGATGCAGTGGGTCGATCGTTGACGCATGGTTATCGTTGGTTACCCGAGGGCGACCTGCGACGTGTCGGTTTTGAGCTCGCCGAGCGTTGGCAGAAAAAATCGCTTCATGCGAGTTACCAAAATACCCAAGACGGCGGTCTTTTTATGTCCGCAGTTGATTTGAAGGCTGGTCGGCAAGAGAGCTATTTGCTTCAGCCTGGCGCTGGCGGTTTATCGGTCTGGGTGACGGTTGCGGGATTGGACACAGGCAACCCACAGAGCACACGGGGTCCCGCCACAGGTGGGATGGGTGAACGGGTCGAGCGTTGGGTTGAAAAGCCGATGGCCGAGGCAGCCTCAAAGAATGGCGAGCACTTAGAGGAACAGGGTTGGGTAGTGCAGCCTTTAAGCGATGAAGCAAAACGTCAAATGATAACCAACGGTGCATTGGTTCGATATTGGACAAAAGACGACCGGACCCTTCAAGAGTTAGTGCATCAACGAGAGGGCGGCTCGCAGCTCGAGCTCACCACATTACCGCGTCAAATGGATCTGGAGCCATGAAGCGATTTTGGCATGACGAGAGTGGTCAAGCGCTCAGCGAATATGCGATTATAGTTGCCGCCTTTTTGATCGGCTGTTTCGCTGTGGGTGGGTTTATGCTGCCGCGTTTTGTCTACGCTTGGGATGTCTATCACGACTCATTTTACACCGTCTTGAATCTACCGTTTCCATAAGCCCGTGACGCGTGACTTTAGAGATGATTGATGTACTCGATCACATCGATTTTTTCGGCTTCCGTCAGCTCATCACAGCCGAAGCGATGTCCGATCGCCGACTGCGCTTCTGAATGACGCTCCGGGCGTGGCTCAAGGCATAGCAGTTGCTCGAGGTTGTCGAGCGACCCATTGTGAAGAAGGCGTGTCCGGAATCGTTGCCCAGCAAGACGAGGCGATTTGATTGACCAGGTTGCATGGTCGCCTGCTGCATCCAAGCCGCAGCAAAGTTGCCCGTCTTCATCTGGATTATAGATGGTCTTCATCGCCGGATCGGTGCCGATCTGCTCGAAGTCGTAGAGTTCGCGTCCCTCTCCGCTCGGTCCATCGTGGCATTCTAAACAGCCCGCTTGTGCGAACGTTTGAGCGCCCCTCTCGACGGCGTCGTGATTCACCTGATCCGTAGCCGTAGGAGCACGAAGACTGTAAATATAGTCTGCAAGGGGCTTGAGCTGTTCGTCGGTCCATTCTGAGTTCGAGCCGCTGATCGCAACAAAGCCATGCAAGAATTCCATCAATGATTTTCCGATACCGGTCCAACTCAGCAGACCATGGGGCATGTCCGCTTCTTCAATCCGATCGCTGGTTGGAAGATTCCACAAGCTGAGAATTCGACTCACTGTCCAGACGCCATCGTCCGCCATGGGCTTGGTGAGAAAGTCCATCGTCCCAGTGCGCAGATGCCAGAATCGCAGTTGCTCCTCGGGGGTGAGATCGAGGGCGCCGCTCGTCATTGCATCGCCGCCTCGCGTGGCGATATTTAATCCTAATCGACCGAGACCCATCATGAATCCAGAGCGTTGCCGTGCGCTTTGGACGGTCTCATCCAAAGCTGCCTTAAGTAGGGGATGAATGCTGTTATCGTTCGGGTTTATACTCAATTTCATGAGCGCGATCATCGAAGCAAAGAAGCGTCCGTAGTCGAGCTGATGATTGGGGTAACCCACTGCGTAGCGACCATCGGGCATTTGCCCAAAGTGGCAGCTAGCGCAGGTGAACGCATGGACTTTGATTGAGCCCATACGCTGGGTGCTTTCAGCCAAACCTAAAGGGATCGAATCGTTCGAATTAGGATTGGGCACAAAGCCCATCGACGAAAAACTTGGACCAAAATAGGGTTGGTACCAATGCTGCAAGAACTCGAGTAGATGACTGGGGATACCGACCGTTCCAAAGCTCTCGTAAAAGAACATCCATTTACCGCAGCGCAAACGGGTTGCTTTGCTGTGATCGCCGTTTCGGTAGTCCTGGCAAGCGCCTCTAATTGCTTCAAGCTCGAGAACGCTCAAAAGATTCTCATCGACATCGCGTGTAATCGCCGATGATGGATCGTTGGTCCATGGTCGTGGGACGTCATGCCGGTCATCATCAGTTCCGGGTAAAGGCGATTGTGGTGATCGTGGTGTTCGATTCTGTGTACGCTCACTTTGCACAGGAATAGGATGACAACCGAACGTTGCAACGACTCCAACGATGATCATTAGCGCGTGTTTCATGATAGGGGCAGCTTACTAAACTACCGTCTGGTAGATTATGGGTAGTTTGACGGAGCTAGAGTGCGCTTCACTGAGAGGAAAACATGTATTTTGAACGGATTATGGTTGTATATACGATCAAAACGACCAAGGTTGTCAGATCAGTGAGATGTCAGCCGCTGGTTCATAAGCGTTGCATCAAACAACCAAAGAATCCGTCGGTCTTGTGGCGGTGAGGCAACAGTTGAAGATAATCGGTGCATCCGAGTTGCTGCGCCAAGTGCTCTCCCATCGTCTGAGCAATTGCTACTCGTTTGAAATCCTGTCTTTGAGCCAAAAATTCAGTGATTTGATCTTCATTCTCTTGGGGTAGGAGAGAGCAGGTTCCATAAATGAGATAGCCGCCAGGACGAACCCAGTCCGCATATCTTCTGAGCAGGGTCTGTTGAATCGTGGTATATTTGGTCAGGTGTTCGGCGGTTAGGCGCCAGAGTAGATCGGGCGCACGGCGAGCAGTACCGGTTCCTGAACACGGTGCATCGATTAGGATTCGATCAAAGGTCTGTTCATGTACTGATGCATGCGCTGACGAAAGATTTTGAATCGTCACGTTCGTGTCCTTGGTTCCGAGTCGATTACTTAGGCGAGCGAGGCGTTCATCGTCGATATCAGATGCGGTAATTTGAGCGCGCGAATCCACCATCGCGAGCGTCTTTCCACCTGCTCCGGCGCAGGCGTCGAGAACGCGCTCATCTGCACTCGCACCGACGAGCATGGCGAGCAGTTGAGAACCTTCATCTTGAACTTCAAAGGTCGCGCGCAGTCCTGACTCCAGCTGATGGAGTTGAGCACCATCCTCGCAAATTAAACCGTTCGGTGAGTAGGGAGTGAAGTGAGTCTGTACGCCATGATCTCTCAGTTCTAAAGCAAGCCGGGAACGATGATTTGGTTTGCATCTCAAGGTCACCGGCGCGCGGTGTCTCAAGGCGCGACCTAACTCAAGCAAATCGAGAGACGACGATTCGAGTTGACGAATGACCAGAGGGGGTAGGTTTCCTGCTTGCTCTGGGGACTCGTTTTCCTGGAACAGGAGCGCCTTGGGACCGTCAGGCCAGTCCTGCTCAAGTGCGGTTGCGAGCCATTGTGGGCTGTGCTCCTGTTTGCCGGCTTTTGTGCCCATGAGGGCATCTACTGAGCCTCGGCGGCGCAACGCTTTGAAAATCGCTTCAGCAAGTCGGCGTCGGTCGCGCGAACCCAAACGGTCGCGCCGTGCAATGGTGGTAAGGCATCGATCTGCAACCTGATTATCGAATCGAATCTTGATCCAGGCTTCGAGAAGCCGTGGCGCAAGGAATCGGTTGATTGCAAAAGACAAGGGTCGGGAACTGGCGTCTTCGCTCAAATCAGATACACCCCTTCTGAGCATCTCTTGTTGTTCGGTGATGGTATACTTTGTATACCCCGCCGCCTAGAACCCGATACAGTGTTAAGCTATGCCATTGAACAAGCGAAAAATCTCAGGGATTCCCCAGCAGCGCATTTGTTCCGCACAGCAGCGACGTCTCGGTTCGCCAACTTCTGATTTATGGGTGATCATCTTATGACCACAGCGAAGAAGAGCAGCGGAGCAAAGTCTGTT
>CACGMS010000090.1 GCA_902574205.1 uncultured Candidatus Hydrogenedens sp.
CGCGTTTCAAAAGACCGGGATAAGTGACCTCTGACCACATGATCACATCCGGCTTTTGTTGCGCCAACTGACGCGTCAGGCGGCTCTGGATACCAAGCATGTACCGATTACGATTACCGACTTGGTTTTTGATGTCCTGACTCAAATTGCCTTGGACAATACCCATGTTCAGCGTCCCTGCACGAGCGACTTCATTAGCGACTCGATGGCGCCACGCCACGCCCCAAACCAAGGCAGGAATGACCAGTGCAAGAATCGCCATCGCCGGACGCCGCTTGGAGCGAGCCTCAAGCAACGTGAGCACTGCAGCATTGAGCGCAAACAACCACAAACCAATGCCATCAATTCCTGCAATCGCTGCGAGTTGACGGGTCAGCGGGTGTTCAACTTGTGTGGCGGATAAATGCGCCCAAGGAAATCCGCTCAGAGGGTAACCATAAATCCATGCGCCGCGAACATAGTCGGTACTCAACCAAAAGAAGGGCAAAACCCAACGCATCGGCCAGTTAAAGATTCGAGCGGTCCATCGCGCTGCGACAAAGCCCATCGCGAGATAGGTACCGGTGATCAAAGCGATGGCGACAATCGCCAAAATCGCAACAATATGCGGTAAACCGCCAAAGCGATTAATCGCGACATCAAGCCAGTACACGCTAATCGCTAGCTGAAGACCAAAGCTCAAATAGGCCATCGCCATCAAATCGCGTTTACGCTCAACGGATTCAATGGATCGCAGCAAAGGCACCAAGGCCACCCAAGCGACGGTTGCGCCCAGTAGCGGAAAGACCGGCGGACCGCCCGATCCAGGCCAAACAAAGGGATGGCAAAATGCCAGGACAACCCCAGTCAAAGACGCAGCTTTATAGGGGTGCTGATCACACCAGGTTAAGCCGCGTGCGATCACTTGAGAAACTCCAAGAGCTCTTTGCTTGGGCTTGCTTGAGGCTTCTCTTTCTCCCCGCGAACAAAGAGCACAGCGAGGCGCTCAGAGAAGACCAAACGGTACTCTTTGTCATCGATCAATCGACGAATAAGCTTCTTGTACTTCGACGGACGAATATTGCCACGGTTGGGCTTCCAATCATCTTGAGCAAGGCTCAACGCAATCGCATCCGATTTTGGGTGCCGCTTGATAAACCGCGCCTCTTTGCGATCGGATAAATGCGCCAGCACATGATTGGTCGCCTCGACGCTTGCCTGGGGCGGAACCTGCGCGACCATTTTTCGAGCGGCATCAGCCTCTGGGGCACTCAGAAAATAATCATGATTCCAGGTCATAAAGTTACTGCGGTGACGATAGCCAAAACCGTTGACCAAAACACAGAGTAAAATCGCCGCAAGGGCCAGTACAACAGGGCGCTCTAACCGAGCTTTCCACCGGTGAGGATGCTCCATAAATCGAGGCAAGGCATCGACCGCCGCCACCGCAACATAAAGAGTCAGCGGCGCCGCATAGTGATAGCCCATCTCCCACATCTGCTGCTTTGAGCTCAAAAATCGCTCCACCAAGGTGGGCAATGCGAGGATCAAATAACGCGGGCGCCAAATAGCTAAGACGCCAGCCCCTATCCACGTGGTGAGCAATGCCATTCGTTTTTCGATGGGTGATAAAGCCAACAAGACAGTACGCAGCGGGTTTTTTGCCATACCCACGACTGCGTCTGGTAAACTCTTGCCAAAGGCGTCGTAATTCGCCGCGTGAATCATGCCCTGCGGCCCACCGGCTAATAAGCTTGGCTGAATCCAACCCACCGTGATCAACAAACCAGCCACACCCGCAACGGCAATTGCAGCGCCGAGCTTACGCGCGCCTGGCGCAAAAAGCAGCATATAGGCACCAAATGCTGCGACATAAAGCGGCATGCTTTCTTTACAAAACCAAGCCAGGAGCAACCAGGGCAACATGGCTTTGTAGCGCTTTTGATCGAGTCGATCGACCGCCTCCATCAATGGCCAAAGTGCAAGCGTCTGTGCATGAAAATCAAAGTAGACCGCGCTTTGAAAGGCAAAGCTAAACAGCAGGCCAAAGACGAGCGCAAACTGCAGTAACGGGTTCTGTGTGCGGCGCGCGACAAACCGATAAAACGGAAAGGCGACCGCACCGGTCAGCAGAATCTGTACCACCAGCATCCCGGTGGCACCAAGTCCCAACCAGTGAATCGGCGAGAGCAGCAGAATCACCGGATAAAAGTGATCGCCTAGGACGTGCACACCTTGATCATGCAAAAGTGTACTTTGCAGCGGCTCAAACTGGCTCGCCAGCCAGCTTGAATGGGTAAAACATCCTAAATCCCAAGCGCCGCTACCAAAGCGAAAATGGCGATGCAGCACACTAGCTAAAGCCACGGCAACAAAGAGACCAAAGCCGAGCCACGGTATTGCTTTAGACGCTGAAAGCCCATGAACAAAGCGGTCGAGAACCGGCTCAAGAGCGATGGCACCGAGGTACCCAAGCGCTAAAATGCCAGCAAAGCGGCCTTCGGGCGCAATCAATGCCAACATCGCAGCGGCGCCAAGCCATGGAAGCAGCTGCCTAAACTGATCATGGAGACGACGACGAACCCACCAAGCAACCGGAACCATCGCCAGCCAAAACCACGGCGCATAACCTAAGATCTGGTCGCCGCTTTGGGCGAGGCGCGTACTGTCCCAAGCTAAGCTGCGTGCATACACGGTTAACTGCATACACATCGCTATCAGCGCCGAGCCAAAGGCGACCTCGACTATGCTTTGAAGCTTTGAAGTGCGAGCATCCATGGCTCAAGCCTAATGAACCTAGGGTTCAACGCCAGCTTTTCTTTACCCTTTATACTCGGCGATAAACCCCGATGACCAAACCGAGAATAGAAAACTCACGGCCTTCATCGGGATACCAAAGAATGGGCGCCATGCTTGAGTTCGCCGGCTGCAGCCGGATGGAGCCAGCTTCTGGGTGGTAATACTTACAGGTTGTATCGCCATCGATCATGGCGATCACCATATCACCCGGCCGTGCCACGCTCGAGGCCCGCACAAAGACATAATCACCGTCGTGAATGCCGGCCTCGATCATCGAATCACCGCTGATCACTAAGCTGAACACATCTTCACGGCGCCCTTGGGTAAAGAAGGGGTCCACCAAAAGTGTCTCTTCGACATGTTCTTCTGCCAGCAACGGTTGCCCCGCAGCCACCTGACCCAAGACAGGAACCCGAACCGGATCATTTTGCGGCAAAAAATTCACGAGATTACTCGGCGTCGCCACCGGCTCATCACACACCACAATGCCGCGGCTACGGTTCTGGTCGCGTCGAATCACGCCCTTTTTCTCGAGTGCTTTAACGTGTGAGGCGGCGGCGTTGGTTGAGGAAAACCCAAAGGTTGCTGCGATCTCACGCATGGTCGGCGGATACCCTTGCTCACGAGTAAAGGTGCGCAAAAACTCAAGAATCTCTTCTTGGCGAGCCGTCAATTCAATCATGGTTCAAACCACTCCCGACACCAATTGCTGTCGATTTGTACAGTAGAACAACTGAACAAACAAGCAGCTTAGTAGGGATTTTTATTCAGAGTTTGCGCATCAAACGATCTGCTCGTTAGAATCGAGGTTGACGCTGGTAGTCAGCAAAACTCGCCCCGGCTTGATCGCGAGCGCTCAGTTGTATTGCGCTGCGCTCAAGCGGCCAATCGATCGCGAGATCCGGATCGAAGGGGTGGATGTTTCCCTCGCCATCGGCGTTATACACCGCCGTGCATTTATAGAGCAGTTGCGTCTCGTCCTCGAGCGCTAAAAAGGCGTGCCCAAAGCCAGGAGGAACCCAGACTTGGTGGTGCTTGATGGCGTCGATCTCAAAGGCTTTCCAGGTGCCAAAGCTCGGACTCTTGTGGCGCAAATCAACCACCACATCCAAGGCACGACCACGCCCTACCCGCACCAGCTTTCCTTGGGGCTGGTCCCACTGAAAATGAACACCGCGCAGCACGCCCGCTCGCGACACCGAATGGTTGTCTTGAACCCACGGGCCATACAGACCCAAGGCGGCGAGTTGATCGGCGCGAAAAGACTCAAAGAAGCATCCACGCGCATCACCAAAGACAGTAGGTTCGAGTAATTTTACGGTCCGGCTAAAAGCCGATTTGACTACCTTTAATCCAGCCACTGCAACCAATCGAGGAACGAGATCTGTTACCTCTATCTAGAGACTAAATCGCTTATTCGCTTAGGCCGTGTCACATAGCTCGTCGTATCTGAACCCGCTATTTGACCGGCGTTATTACGGCCACCGCACAACACTTCGGTTGCGGTACGTACGCAACTAAAGTTGTTACCTGCTGCCACCCCGAGCACACCAGAGACGTAGTTCGACGTGTAGGGTATTCTGCGTTCGGAAGTGCTGCCGTTGAGTTGGCGATAGTCTGAACCCTGCCCCCAACACGACAACCGTTTATCCGTCATGGTGACACAGGTATGATACCAACCTGCACTCACGTGTTCTGCATTGACCATGTTGGTTACCAAAACCGGAGGGTAACGACTACTGGTTGAATTGTCACCCAATCGACCGGAGCCGCCATGACCCCAGCATTGCACCGTACCACCGGTGCGCCGGGCGCAGCTGTGCTCATGACCAACGGCCAAACTGGTCACATTTGCTAAGCCGGCAATTTGAGAGGCATTCGAGCCATAATTACGAGCGGAATCTCGACCCCAACACCAGACCGTACCATCAGCCTTTAGGGCACAACTGTGCCGAGAGCCCGCACCGACTTCAGCTACTCCCGTCAGTGCATTCACAGCAACCGGCGTTCGTCGGTTCGTTTGACTCCCATCGCCCAACTGACCGGAGCCATTGGTGCCCCAACACTTCAGTGTCCCGTTACTCAGCCGTGCACAACTGTGTTCGTTCCCCACGGTAATCTGAGTAACACCCGTCAACCCCGTCACCGTCACGGGTAGGGTACGTCGCGTCGAGGTTCCATCGCCTAGCCGACCTGAGCCGTTATCACCCCAACACTTCACTGTACCGTCCGCAAGGGCTGCGCAAGTATGTCCATAACTGCTCGTTGAAACATCCACAGCCGTGGTAATCCCCTTCACTCTCGAACTGTAATTGCGACTACTGGCTGTACCGCCATCTCCCAACTGACCGGATCCGTTAGCTCCCCAACAAAAGATGCGCCCATCTCCTCGCAGCGCACACGCATGTTCAGACCCTGCAGAAACTTTTAGCAGTTCAGCTTTACACTGACTCGAACAGCCGTCGTCATCGGCGGTGTTGTTGTCATCGCATTCTTCCCAAGCCGCTTTGACGCCATCCCCACAACTACCCGTCACCTGACCAGCGGGCCCGCGCTCACCCTGAGGGCCGGTTTCGCCTTGGATGCCTTGAGGTCCTCGCTCGCCCGCAGGACCAGTCGGTCCGGCGGGACCCGTCGCGCCAGCTGGGCCGCGCTCGCCTGCGGCGCCTGGGGCGCCTGCGAGACCTCGTGGCCCCGCAGCTCCGCGCTCACCAGCCACACCTTGGGCACCCGCTGGACCACGATCACCTTGCGCGCCCTGCGGGCCGGCTGGGCCGCGCAGGTTGGTGTATTCACCCCACTGACCGTCGGCGTTACGAAAACGCAGTTGCGTACCCAGCCACTCGTGATCAGGCGATGCG
>CACGMS010000091.1 GCA_902574205.1 uncultured Candidatus Hydrogenedens sp.
AACCCACAGGAGTTGGTGAGGGAGTTGCCCTTGGTGCGCACAGTCTTAGCCGTGGTTCTTTGCGGGGTGTTTGTGGCTTGTCCCAATACCTTTACCGCTAAGTTTCCACCTTGCGAGACGGACCCGGACTGTCACACTCGGGAACTGGGCGATGATTTTGTCGGTTATCGTTGTCGCCTCAGCCGTTGCGTCCTTCGTAGTTGTGGCGATGGCCGGACCGATGAAGCCACCGAGGAATGCGATGATGGAAACGAGGATGACTGGGACGGATGTGACCATCTGTGCCGAATCCGGGCTATTGGAACGCCGCCCGATGCTGGGCTGAGTGACATTGAACCACTCGCAGACGTTGGTACGTCAGATGTTGGCGATGGTGGGCCGGCGGATATCGGATTACTGGCTGATGCTGGTCTGATTGTGCAGCCCACTGAACGTTGCACCGAGGTCCCTGATCTAACCGGGCGGCTGCGAATCGGCGTAGGGCCGGGAAGCCCTTACCAACCACTTCCTGATATCGATCTCAACCGAGCCGCTGTGGGTCACGGTATGGCGCATCGTTTAGCTGCTGGCACCGAAGATCATGGTTGTATCGGAATGATTCAAATGCGGTTCGAAGTTGCGCGTCAGTGTGGCTTAGTGGCGTTTTATGAAGCGTCCGAAGCAGGATTTAATCTTAAGACAGCGACACTGACTGTTAGCGATGCTTGTCCGGGCTGGCCAGCTGAACTCAGTGGTTCATGGCGTTTGCGGCTGACCCAGAGTGATGCCTGGATTAGTGTGGACGATAAGGTTCCGGGTATGGGGGGTGGCGAGACCTGTTTTGGCCCTCAGAGCTTTACTTTAGGCGGTACGGCGCATCTGTATTCGCTGGGGCGGCCTGATTTGTTGGTTAACTTTGACGGGGTTAGAACAGCCGGGTTTTACACGAGTAGTGGTCAAGGCGGTGAGCCGCCTTTGGTGTGTTTGCCGGGGTGTGGTGATGGCGAAGTGATTTCGCCCGAGACCTGCGATGACGGCAATCAGCTAGACGGCGATGGTTGTAGTTCCGGCTGTCGCTTAGAATGCTTCTCTCGTGTCGGGATGGGTTCATTACCACCGTTTGATTTTGGTGGCGATTTCACTGTTGAGGGCTGGCTGAAGAGCGATGGTGAAAACGGCTTGATCAGCGCTCATGGCATGACCGCTGAAGTTGGCGCTCGAGCGAGTTTTGGGTGGGGCGAAGATCGTCTGGTCGTACCGGTTGGTCAGGTGCCTGAAGGGTGGAATCATTGGGCTGTTAGTTATCGTCGCGATGTGAACCGGCGCCGTATGTTTCTAAATGGCACGCCGCTATCTGAGGACTTTCCCGAAACGGCGTTTTTCCCGGATAGCGAACTCCTGCCAAGCGTATCGGCGACAGTCGGAGCCTATAGAGTCACGATGAATGAGCGGTATAATGGTGCCTTTGTACCGACTTATCCATTGATGGCAGATGATGACTCGGTCTTGAGTCTGGATTTCAAGAGCGGAGCGGGTCCTGTTGTGGACCGAAGTCGGGCAAAGCGTCATATCCCGTCGGGAGAGGCTATTGAAGAGTGTCCGTCCGCACCGGTTTGCGGGGACGGTGAACTGCAGCGCGGTGAAGTCTGTGATGATGGTAATCTCGTCTTGGGTGACGGCTGCAATGCGCGGTGTCGCGTTGAGGGCTGCGGTGATGGTATTGTGAGTGACAGCGAAGCTTGTGACGATGGTAATGGCTTCGAGACAGACTCGTGCTTGAATGATTGCACGGAGGCAACATGTGGAGATGGGCGTGTGCGGGCCGATCGGTCGGTAGATCAGATCGGTTACGAAGCATGCGACGATGGAAATGATATTCGTACGGATGGATGTACCGACGAGTGCATCGCGGCGCGATGCGGTGACGGCATCATCCGTAACGATCTCGAGCCGGGTGATGAAGGTGCTGAAACCTGTGACGATGGAAACAGAATCGAGAGTGATGGATGCAAGAACGACTGCCAGCCATCGCGGTGCGGCGACGGCGTTTTGCGGCGCGATTTAGCCGACGATGAAGAAGGCTATGAAGAGTGTGATGATGGTAATCAGGACGCAGGCGATGGGTGCAATGCGAACTGTCAAAATGAGCAGTGCGGCAACGGCCGAGTTGATCCGGGTGAAGCGTGTGACGACGGTAACCTGACGCATTCAGATGTCTGTCGGAATGACTGCATTGCCGCTCGATGTGGAGACCAAATACTCAGGACTGACCTCGCTGACGGTGACGAGGGATATGAGGCGTGCGATGACGGTAACGAGATTGACACCGATGGTTGCCGGACCTCGTGCGTGATCGCTGTGTGTGGTGACCAAGTGGTTCGAACGGATTTGGTCCCAGGCGATCAAGGGTACGAAAACTGTGATGATGGTAATCAGGTTGATGATGACGAGTGTTCGAATCGCTGTGTCGATTTACGAACCCATCGAATCGTTAAAGTCGTTGGTGGTAGGGCTCGGGGAATTTTGTGCGGGGTCACCGCACGTGCTGAATTGCGCTGCAAGGCGAGTGATAATCGATACGGCGTATTGGGTAATGGTACGACCGATAACCGAGAATTACCGGACTTGATTCCCGATCTCAATGGCGTGGTGGATGCTGCTGTTGGTGTGGCACATGTTTGTGCGGCTTTAGAGAGTGGCGAAGTGCGTTGTTGGGGCGCTAACTATGCTGGTCAGATTGGCGACGGGTCGGTATTCCAAAGGTCATCTCCAGTATCGGTACAGGGACTTGCAGGCGCAACGCAGTTATCTGCGGGAGCAGAGACAACTTGCGCTCGACTTGAGGACCAGACGGTGAGTTGCTGGGGCGGTAATAATTCGGGGATGCTGGGGATTGGAAACAATGATCAAGGGCATATTGTACGTCGAGCCACCGCAGTCCCGGGAATCACTCGAGTGCGTAGCGTCCATTTATACAACGACAGCATTTGTGCAGTCGGAATGACTGGTTTCTCTTGGTGTTGGGGTAACTTGCCGTATGGCATGCATTACCCGGGGGCTGACGGTCCACGGGAGGCATCATCGCCGCTCCTGCTCGAAGGTGTAGTCGGTGTGCGAAGCGCAGCTCCGGGCTACAACTTTATGTGTTTGAATTTGACGACGGACGTGACCCAATGCTGGGGTTCAAACGGTGATGGGCAAGCAGGTCGAGAGGCGGGCGAGATCCCCGTTTATGGACCGATCGAGATTACGGGTACCCTTGGGAGCACTGCGGTCGCTACGAATCGTAACAATGGTTGCGCAATTATGGGTAATCGTAATGTTCACTGTTGGGGTTCGGGCTATTCACACCAAGCGAATCCTATTCCTAACTTACCGAATGTTCAGTCGATCTCTCGCTTCGGCGAGAATGGGTTTTGTGTGAGTAAGAGCGATTATACCGTGCATTGTTGGGTTCAAGGCGGAGTACCAGCCGAGGTTACAGGTTGGTAGGCTCGACGTAAGGTAACAGCGCCTGCTTGAGCCGCTCGGGTAATGCACAAGCGGCAAAGGTCTTTCGGTCAACACAGCAATGGACGGTCTGGCCTTTGGTGAGTACTTGCTCTCGATCCCCAACGAGTGTGTAGCTCAGCGTGTAACTACTGTTTCCTAGGCGGGCGACACGAATTTGGACATCACAACGATCGCCAAATCGAATCGGCGCCGAAAAGTCAGCCTCAGCATGAACCAGAGGAATCAGATAGTCTTCGTTATCGAGGCTCTTATGTAGAGGCATCTTGAGCGCCTCTAAAAAGGCGACATAGGCGTCATGAAAATAGTCAAAGTTACGCCCGAAGAAGAGGATGCCAGCGCCGTCGATATCTTGGAAGCGTGCCCTCAACACATGATGAAAGACTTGATTCACGACTTCGCCTTAAGCGTGATTTTCATCACGACGCCATCACGGATCAGGTTATCTGCTTTGCCATCATACATCATACCAAAGTCTTTACGGTTGATGCTGAATTCCGCTCGGGCAGCGAAGGGTTTGACGCTTGATATCGTGGCTGGAAAGTTAATCGTTTTGGTCGTGCCGCGGATAGTCAGGCGACCACCTAATGTATGTGTCGCTCCATCATTAGCGCCGTCTATTGGCGTTACTTTATCGAGTTGGAAGGTGGCGGTAGGATGTTTTTCACTCGCGAAAAAGTCATCGTCACGCAGGTGAGCCTCAAGCTTTTTTGACCACTTAGTCGGCGCCTCAAAATTCGCTTCTACATGCTTCGTTTGTACCACCAGACTGAGCGAGTTGAGTTCGCCTTTCGCGCTGATCATAGCGGTGCCAATCCAGCTGTTAAAGCGCCCCGTATTGGAACCGGTCACCTTGCTACCAATAAAACTAATTTCACCATCTAAGGCGATACTTTGTTCGGTTGCTTGGGTTTCTTTGGTTGGTGTTGCTTTCGATTTTTTTGTGTCAGTTTTTGACGTGGGCTCGGGGGTATTAACCTGCGCTTGTGGAACGGCTTGAGATGGATCTTTGGCGCATCCCGAACCCAGACTAATGACGAGAATAAACAGCGATAAACGGGACATGAATAGCTCCAACACTTAGTTAAAGAAAAGCCATGCAGCGAGACCGAGTGCGGCAAGGGTAACGATTAGTATCATACTCAAGAGTGGACCACCCAAGCTTGAGTTTTCGACGTATTCCGATGCGATCTGAAGCTCGTCGACGGTTTCTGTAGGGCGAGTCTGACTCACTTCAGATTGGACGATGGTGTGAAATGCATCTCGGTTGGGCTCTTCAATAGTCGGCTCAGGTCGGGGTTCAGAGTCAGGGATTGCTCGCAATGCGCTTGCATCTAAGCTCGGTACCGAGGGACTCGATAAGAGCGTTTCATCATCTTCAAAATTAGCAAGAAAACCGGGTTGAGAGACCACAGTTAGGCCGTCTTCAGAGAAGGGATTGTTCTCGCTTCCAGCGGTAGCTTCGAGGAGGCCGGGGTCAAGACCGCGATCGGCGGTATTTGAAAATGAGGTGTCTTCATCGGCATCGGGTAAAGGTATCGTTGGTAGATAGCATCGCTGGCCGTGTCGTAATCGCTCGAGCACCGCGTTGAGCTCTGCACCTTGTAAGCGACCGCCTAGTTCATTCAGGCACCGCTCCAGATGAGTAGCGAACGCATTTCCATCGGCAAAGCGAGAGCGTAATTGTGGATGAAGTGCCTTGTTCAGGCACTCAACCAGCAGATCGCTGGCTTCAGGACATTGATCGCGCAGCGGAGGAATGGTTCCGCGGCGAACTCGGCGCAACGTTTCAACGTCGGTCGCAGCAAGAAAGAGCCGATGACCAGTCAGTAACTCCCAGAGAACTACACCCAGCGCGAACTGGTCAGAGCGACCATCAAGAGGTTCGCCATGACTTTGTTCCGGACTAAAGTAGGCGATTTTCCCTTTGAGAATTCCAACACGTGTTTTGACTTTGTTGGTCGCTGCGCGAGCGACGCCGAAATCGAGGAGTTTCGCGTTTCCATCAAAATCCAACATGATGTTTTGAGGACTCACATCACGATGAATAACATTCAGCGGATTTTCTTCATAATCGACGAGGTGGTGCACGGCGTGCAAGCCACGAGCAATATCGACGC
>CACGMS010000092.1 GCA_902574205.1 uncultured Candidatus Hydrogenedens sp.
TTTCGGCTGACTCCATCGTCATCCAAACGGATCTCGGACTGTTCACCGCGGCCCAAGACGGTCGTCGAACTCGAAATTTGAAAGGTTGCCCCGCGACGACGCCCTCGCAACACACTCAAAACCGCGCTGCGTTCACCGGGTTTCCCAACCAGTTCATCAAGACGAAATTCAGTCGTCGTTAGTATGCGTGTTTCATCACTAAAATCGTCGTCACTCATTCCGGTCCATCACTCGGTTTCTGCCGCAGGGCTGCTAGATTGCTGCGATGTCGCCAAACGATCAAGACACAGATCACAAGGAGCGCAACTCTCATCGGCAACCTGCCCGAAAATTGGGGCATAATCCAGGCGAGTAAAACACAAGTTCCAGTAGCCGCTAAACTCCCAATAGAGCTGATTCGCAAGACCACCAAAACCAACGCATAAACAACAAGTCCCATGCCACCTAGCCAGGGCTCAAACGCAAGGATGACTCCCAGGCTAGTAGCAACCCCTTTGCCACCCTCCCAACCTAAAAATGGCGTGTAGCAATGGCCAAAGACCGCCGCAAGGCCAGCCAACGCCACCCACACGTCAGGCGCACCATGGGCGCTGAGAATAAAAGCACCGGTAAAACCTTTTAGAGCATCGAGGATCAAAATAAGTGCGCCAAAACCCGGCCCGCCAGCACGAGCAGCATTCGTGGCACCAATATTGCCTGAACCAATTGCCTTGAGATCAACCCGTAAAAAATAGTTAGCTAAAATGAACCCAAAAGGCAGAGAACCCAGAAGTGCCGAAGCGATCACCATGCTGACTGGAAACAGTTCCAAAGCAAACCTCTTTCGCTCAAACTCATCTGAGCCCACACTGACCAAAGGAAGGAAGACCTCGACCATGCGTATCGTCTGGCTACTGCTCGGATCAATGGCCGTCCAGTCCTGCTCGTCCAAGCAAACGGATTTAGAGACCGAGCCTAGTCAGTATCGACTCTTTGTACTCACGGCTCTTCGCGGCGAGCTCGAGCCTTGCGGGTGCAGTTTAGAACCACTTGGTGGTCTAGCTCGGCTGACGACCTACCTGCGAAGCCGTACCGAAACGGGCATCACGCCCTTACTGATCACGCACGGTGATCTCGTGAGCCCAGGGAAAGTGAGTAAAGGCTCATTACCCCAGATTAAAGAAGCTGGTCGATTTTTGCAAAACCAACTCATGAACCTTGGCTTGGTTATCTCAGGCACAGGCGAAGCAGACGAGGAACTCACAGACCTACGCAGTGTTAAGGGGATGCCTTGGTTGGACCCTAACCAGTTCAAAGAGGTTCACGGTGTCCAATTTTTAAGGGGAAAGATAACTCGAGCGATCAACCCGAAGAGGCCAGCTATTTTGCTGTTTGATGGCTCCTTAGAAGACGCCAAAAAGCAGGCATTGCAACTCAAAAATCAGGGGATCGATCTGGTCATCGTTTCGAAACCACATGACGAACCTGCGATCACAGAACTCGCACCGGATTTGTTTGCGTTGATTGGCGGCCAACGCGGTCAACAACTGCTAGATATCGATATGACCTGGCATGGTGATCGCCTAATTCGCCTAGAAGGTGCAGGGGAACGACAAGTCGCTCTCGATGCCATGCAGACGCGCATTAGTGGGCTGGTTAAACAACGCGATCGAGCAAGAGTTAGACAAAAAAGCCCTGCGCTTATCGCCGCCCGAACCGCTCAAGTTGAACGCGCCAAAGCGCAACGAAGCGAGCTTCTCAAAACGCCGCTTCCACAAGCACCTGCTCAGGTCAGCTCACTGTCCGGTCAACGCGTCCCACTCGATTCAAACATCACGGAAGACGCGTCGATGAATCAGGCGATACAAAAGCACCATCAAGCGATTAGCCAGTTGAACAAAAAGTTAGAAAAAACACGTGAGTGTGCAGAAAATCCAGACCCTAATGCGGCGCAATATATTGGCAATCTAGCCTGTCAGGGCTGTCACCCCCAAGCTTATGACCTCTGGAAAAAAACACCACACGCTAAAGCGTGGTCGACGCTCGAAAAGAAAGGCAGAACCTACGATTACACCTGTATTGGCTGCCACAGCGCAGGCTTTGATGAACCAGGCGGATTTTGTCGCGTAAGCGAAGCTGGTGACCGCATCAATGTTGGATGTGAAAGCTGCCACGGACCAGGGTCCTTGCATGTCGCTCAAGCCGGACGCGGTCCGATTCGGCGCAAAGTGTCGGCTGACGGCTGCACCAAATGCCACCACCCTCCTCACACCAATACCTTTATTTACGAAGAGCGGTTACAACGCGTGCTTGGACCCGGTCATATGGCGAAACCATGACCAGCGCACTGACCCTCCTCATCATGGCTGCGTCATTACCGATCGATGAGATGCAAAAACTTCAAGCCATGGAGCGCAACTTCTTCGCTCACGAAGACAAGTTACGACGAGCAAAGACCCAACCTAAAGCGTTGCGAGGCTGGAAACTCAAGCGCGCTTTTGCTCATGGAGCCCCTTGGCCTGAGCAAGCCTTATCAAGTCATACGGCGGGTGCACCGCCAGCACTCGACATCCCATGGACAACCAACCCCAGTGTGCAATCGTACATCCGATTCTTCACCGGGCGCGGGCGACGCACCTTTCAAAAGTGGCTAGACCGATCCGCGGTTTTCATTCCGCAACTTCGACCGATCCTCGAAGAGGTTGGTGCTCCAAAAGACCTTGTATACCTTGCGATGATCGAATCTGGATTTCGAGCGCGGGCTCGCTCGCGCGCCGGCGCCCAAGGCGTCTGGCAGTTTATCCCTGCAACGGCGCGGTCATTTGGCTTAAAGACCGGGCATTTTGTGGATGAACGAGCAGATTTAGGACAAGCAACCCGCGCCGCCGCTCGATATTTACTCGCCCTGCATGATCGCTTTGATGATTGGTATTTAGCGTGGGCAGCATACAACGCTGGACCAGGTCGTGTTCGCCGAGCACAAACTCGAACCGGTGAGCGCGATTTTTGGCTTATCTCAAACGAGCTCCCTCGCGAGACGCGCAACTATGTTCCCAAACTATTAGCCGCAGCGACTTTGGCTCAACGACCGGAACATTATGGATTTCGAGCGCCTAATCCAGAAGAGGTTATCGAAACAAAGAAGCTTGCGATCGGGCGCCCCTTATCGCTCGTAAAAATTGCTGAAGTCTGCGGTATCGATAGTGCCATGCTCTGGCAGTTGAATCCGACATTGAAACAAGGAATCACGCCGCCAGAGCATCTCTATGGGAAAGCATTCGAACTTAGTCTGCCGAAAGCGACGCCTGAAGACTGTGGAGACAAGCTCTCCAAACTCCCCGTTGAAGAAAACCGTTTCATTCAAACTTATCGGGTCAAACGTGGAGATACCTTGTCAGGAATCGCCCGTCGATGGGGCGCAAAAGTTCTAGAAATCGCACGAGCAAACAACATCACGACGCGCTCAACGCTGCGTCTTGGCCAAAAGCTGATCATCCCCATACCTGCGAAAAGACGGCGCTAAAATGGGTTTGACACCAATTGACGAAGCGCTCAGCCAACTCTTAGACTCCGTCCAAGTACTCGATGATGAGTGGGTGCCCACAAAAGACGCTCTCGGGCGCGTGCTGAGTCAACCGGTGCGATCGCCGGCTGCATATCCCTTTGATGACAACTCAGCGATGGATGGTTACGCTTTGCGTGCAGGACCGGGACCTTGGAGGATTATCGGCGAATCTGCTGCCGGCTCTACTTTTTCCGGTGCACTCCAAGCGAACCAGGCGGTTCGCATCTTTACCGGTGGCGTTGTACCCAAAGGCGCCGATAGTATTTTGATCCAAGAGGATGCTCACACTAAAGGCAACCAACTAACCACCACAATCACCATACGACCCGGACAACACATTCGCCGCTGCGGGTCTGACCTTAATCAAGGACAGCTGCTGCTCAGCGCAGGCGAAACCATTAAAAATTCCGACCTATGCGTCCTAGCTGGCTTAGGCATCGAGCAGCTCAAGTGTGTACGCCAAGCTCGTATCACCATCTTTTCAACTGGCGATGAGCTGATCCACCCAGGTCAATCGAGGAAGACTGGTCAAATTTATGACAGCAATGTGCTGTACCTTAGACATGCGGTTGCGGCAGCAGGCGCTCAAGTGATCCATTGCGATCATCTCCCTGATGATCGTCAACTGATCGATTGCGCCTTGAGTGATCGAGTCAAGGATTCCGATCTCATTCTTTTATCAGGAGGCGTAAGCGTTGGAGATCATGATCACGTCACCGCAGCCCTCAACGCAATTGCCGGTCAACTCACATTCTATAAAGTCGCTATGAAACCCGGTAAGCCAGTAGCAGCTGCTCGCGTGAGCAAGTGCACGTTACTGGGTTTACCCGGAAACCCCGCATCCACGATGGTCAGTTTCGAGATCTTTGCTCGCCCCGTCATCAAAAAGCTTTTGGGGTCGAGTCGACTGCATCGCTCTTTGGACAAAGCGCCCTGCCTGCAAGCGCTCGGCGCAGGCCGTCAACGACATGAATTCTTACGCGCCCGGCTGAGCGCAGCGGGCATCACACCTCATGAACGTCAAGGTTCAGGTGATCTGAGCTCATTGCTTCAAGTCGACGCGCTTATTTTCAGACCGGCGCAGGCGTCTGCGTGTTCCGCTGGCCAAACTCAGTTCTTCTTTAGACTCAGTGGTCCGGACAGCACCCTTTCACCGGAGGCTCAATGGGCAAACCAAAACTGATGGGAATTGTCCTTTGTGGTGGATCATCAAAACGCTTCGGCGAAGACAAAGCGCTCGCCGAATTCAACGGCCGAGCGATGATCGATTTGGCCATCGAGCAACTTCGGCCAAATTGCGATCATATCGTCCTCCTTGCAGGACGCCGGCCTCATCGATTCTGGTCGCGTTTGGAGCCGCACATAGAAGTCAGCAGCGATCCCGGAGAAGGCCCTGCTGAAGCGTTGCGTTACTGGTTTTGTGAGCATAAAAAGCGCGCCCTGGTGATTGCGGTCGACATGCCGAAACTGACCGCATCAGATCTGGAGAGATATCTTGATGATGCCCCTTCGGGATGTTCGATCCTCGGCGATTTAAAGGCGACCTTACCCTGTATTGTCGATACCACCATTCTCAAAACCAAGGCCAAGTCACTCAAAGCCTGCTTGAGTGAAGTCGGTGCCTTACGCATCAGCCCCGAAGCGATTCAGATTGATGAACACCTACTGATCAACGTCAATCGTCCGATGTCGCAACAGGAATAAACTAAGTCTATCAGTGATTGATGCGCAGCGACGGCTCTGCTAGCGCTGCGCCGCCAACCAGTGAATATGGAGTTCTCATGAATCGTATCGTCATGCTCAGCTTGATCTGTGCCACAGCCTGCCAAAC
This sequence comes from uncultured Candidatus Hydrogenedens sp., assembly GCA_902574205.1. Lineage (GTDB taxonomy): Bacteria > Myxococcota > UBA4151 > UBA4151 > UBA4151 > CACGMS01. The sequence goes on from CACGMS010000092.1 coordinate 5,376, forward strand.
TCAGCCTGCCTCGACCTCGACACCCCAAAGTGGGTCAAGTGATCTCTTTGCTAATCAAGGAGACGAAGGAACAACCCTAGCTACGATCGGCGATCAGCGACTTACTGTCGAAGCCATGGAAAAGAAAATCAACGCCATGACGCCCTTCGTCCGTGCTCGGTA
>CACGMS010000093.1 GCA_902574205.1 uncultured Candidatus Hydrogenedens sp.
GTTTCCCGGCGCAATACTCAATGAGCGGGCAAGCGCAAAGCGAGCCTGAGCAAGGTCAGGTGCTTTACGACCTTTATCCAACCAGTAGCGAAATGATCGCTGACCAAAGCGGTCGGGCACCTCACCGAGTCGACCGCTCACCTCCATCCTTAGCGGGTCATAATGGTGCCATGCCGCTAAGCAGATCATTGACAACCCGGCTGCGATCACAAGGCTCAATGGCGCTCGTGCGGTGCTCAATGACGCAGGCAGAAGCACACCTACCAAACACCCCATACCGACGCGCACAGCCCCCGAATACAAACTGAAATCGAAGAGATCATGGCAAAGCAAGGCAAAGAGACCGACAGCAGCCAAAATCTGTAAGCGACCCACCGTTTGTACTGCTATCGATGCCTTTTTGCGAAGGGCTAAATAGATTAAGCTGACCAGAATCAATAAGCTAAATGGAATCCCAAAAGTTGCCGGCCAATCAAAGACCAAGCTCTCAATATGTGTCAGTCGAGCCGTTCGCTCAACAAATTGAAGGCTGACTTGTTCAGCGCCGCCAGGTCCCAAACCGGTCCATGGGCGAACCATCGATATTCCGCCGAGCGCTTGAATTAATCCTGCCTTACTCTTTTCTAGGCTATCCAAAAGAAACCAGGGTAAAGCGAGCACAGAAACTAAAACCGTGGCTAAGACATACCGCCACCGACCGCTGAACGAGATGACGGCCATCAAAAGACCAAAGACGACACCGACCCAAATTCCCCAGCGTGAGCCCGTCAGCAACAACCCGGCAAACAAAAAGATCAAACTTGCCAGACGATAGGCCGGTACAAACCTCAACCCAAAGCATGGGACCAAAGTAAATGTGATCAACGCCGAGAGATGATTACCACTCAAATACTGCCAACCAGGAGGAACCAACTCAAACAGTCGAATCACCGCTTGAGCCATGAGAGCAAACGAAAAGTAGGGTATGGCAACTACAAAGGTCTGTCTGAGCGGGCGTGATTGGATGAGCCGCAGGCCGAGAGCAACCGCTGAGGCTAGAACCATTACACTGGCTAAAACCGAAAAACGCCCACCCAAAGCTCCGACCCAATTCCCATGCACAACAAATTCAGCAACACTTGGCACGAGAGCGACCAATGCGGCGGTCATCGTGAGCCACAATGGCAACTGAAAAACCATGAGTGGAACAGCAATAATCGCCAAGCGCCACGCCGATGAAGCACCGCCGGTAAGGACGAGCGCAGCCAAGACACAGCAAAGACCGATTTGTTCGCGTCTGTCTTGGTCCACAGTGGTTCCCTTGTTTGATCCTCTTTTCGGCTCAAAATGCATGCCGAACGATTCAGCGGATCACAATGCTGAAACTATACCCCCCGGAGGATCAGATTACCTTTGCAACAATGAGTCAATGAGCAATTAACAACGACAGACTAAGGAGCGATGAACTCAAAAACGGAGGCTCCCCATTCTTTTCGTTTATTGGCTGTGAGGTGAACCCCGTCACCGAAAAATTGATCCTCCATCGAACCAAATCCAATATCTTCAATAAACTTCACGTGAGAATGTCGCCGATCGAAACTCTGCATATAGCCTATATACTGGAACCAGTAGCCATTATTTTTCCACGCATCCAAAACGGACTGAGGAATCGGCGGAGGAAACAGCATCAATTCGATGTCGTGCGCCTTTGTCAACTGCGCTATCTTGTCCATGAATAACCGTGAGACGTCGGACAATATGAATTGCTTTAGAGCCGACTGCTCTTCAATTAATTCAAGAGCTTGAGGATCGACAAAGTCTCCTCGCAGATGTCTTTTGAGGCTTCTCAAGCCCACGATAAGAGGTTCGTGGACAATTCCTCGCCGAATTTGTGATGGAATAGCGAACCTAAGCTCCTCTTGAGCCTTCCTCATACGCTGTGCCAAATCTGCCCGATTCAGAACTTTTTCAATGGTACTAATCTCATCATCTGCAACGAAAACTGTGGAGAAATAGACCTCGGTCAATTCTGGAAACAAATAGTAATCAATTTCATAGGAGCGTGGATGGATGACATAGGCCACACGTTTCGGAGCGTTTCCCGCTCCAATGAGTTGGCGCAACAGAAAATAGTTTCCAGCGACACCCATCGCTTGATTTGAGGTCAAATCCGAAACGCCATCTGTCTCATCGAGAAGCGACAAAGCCCCATAAGTGATGCTGTCACTGAAAAGAACCACCTCTTGGTTTGCAAGGGCTGCGCGTGCACGCACGAAGTCACCTTCATGCCGACCATGATTAATCGGCAACCAAGCCCACAGCGAGAATTCAAAACCAAGCACTAAAGCCATAAGCACTAGCGCAAATTGAGCACCTGAATGATGACTAAAATTGGAAGTAGATGAATTCATCGGCCGAGAATCTTCCAAAGAGACTAGTGAGCACATATAAGCCAAATACAATACTCGCTTGAGCGATAGGACTAAGCCCTAAAATTGGGGTCTCCGCGTTGGGTTTAAACCATAAGAAAGCATCCCAAATCAGGACCATGATAAAACCACCAAGACCGAGACAACCAGCCAGAACAACATGCTGTGCAAGCGGTAAACCAGCCAAAGCAGCTACCTCGGTTGAGCTCACAAATGAGACAATCTGATCAAAACTAATCGCCCGGAAAAGCAACCAACCAAATGCCACCAAATTAATCCAAACCAACCAGGTCAAAAGCGTCTGAAAACGACCGCGTTTACTCTTCGATTGAGAAACGGAGCTATTGCGGTTCCCCCACATGCGGTGAATCCCTAAGAGTCCTCCTTGGTAGGCTCCCCACAACACAAAATTCCAGGCTGCTCCATGCCACAAACCACCGAGCAACATGGTCAAACTCAAGTTGATCGTCGTCCTGCGCGGCGTGCGCCGGTTTCCTCCAAGACTAATGTAGAGATAGTCCTTGAGCCACCCGGACAAGCTCATATGCCAATGACGCCAAAACTGTGCAGGGTTCGTTGTAAAGTAGGGCATCCTAAAGTTCTGAGGCAGCTCAAAACCCAGTAACTTACCGCAACCTCGAGCAATGTCCGTATAGCCCGAAAAATCGCAATAGATCTGTATCGTAAACGCGTACACACCGATGAGACGAGCCAGATAGCCCACCTCGCCAGTCGCCCCAAAAACTTCATCAGCAATCACCGCAAAATTATCGGCGACGACTGCCTTTTTGAACAAACCCCAAACCACAAGCTGCAAACCTTGCGCCTGCTCCGACCAGCGAAATTTAGTAACGGCGCCCGCTTGGCTAAGAAACTCCGACGCTCGAACTATTGGACCCGCCACAAGCTGGGGAAAGAAACTCACAAAGAATGCAAAATTAAGTAGGTTGGTCTCACGATCAAGATCGCCGCGATATCGATCGATCGTGTATGATAGTGTTTGAAAGGTGTAGAACGAAATCCCCATCGGTAGGATGATCGACAAGTAGAGTGGCTCGCCCGAAAAACCTAAGGTACGAAGCAATACATAGGCGCTATCGATAAAGAAGTTGAAATACTTGAAAAATGCCAACGAGCCGAGATTGCAAACCAATGAAACCCACAGCCATTTTTTGGTGGTCGGATCACCGGGTTTGATACGCAAACCGCAGACAAAATCGATCAGCGTCGACCCTGCAATAAGCGCAAGAAAGCGCCAATCCCAAAATGCGTAAAATGTATACGAAGCAACAAGCAAAAAGCTGTTTCGAAGAGCAACTCTTCGCGCCAGCATCCAACACACACCGTATACGGCTACAAAGAACACTAAGTATTCAAATGTATTGAAAAGCAATGTGCCCTCTTAGCTTGCCATCTATTCGACTCGCGGCTTGTGCTATTATCTTGCAACGCAGGCAAGGAGAACAGGCTACGCAGCGACCCGTGTAATTGAATTCACGGCGCGCTTACCCATAACGGACCGATGCAATGGAACCACCAAGTATCATACCGATTTTTACTCATAGTTGGTTTGACCAGTCGTCGCTGCAACGCTAAACATCACCATCTACAGCGGCGGGTGATCATGGCACTTTTCCGACGCAAGAAACGAATAAAAGCACAACTATCAGCACGTGATGTCGATGTTCATATCGATGCTCGGGTTCAAGAGATCGGCACCATTTTACTTAAAGGTATGAACGAGAGTCCAGGCGGATTTGGCGGCAGTGGTTTCACCGCAAACCTTGTTCAGTCCGTGATGGAAGACCATGAGTTCAAGGTCGAGATGTTTCGCTTTGTCGACGTCTTACCGGTCTTGTCTGATGCCGATGAAGTCGCTCGCCACATTGACGAGTACTTCAATCGCGAAGGTGGGCCCAGTATGCCTGGCTGGATGCGCGCTGGTGCCAAATTGGCGGGTTCAGGGTTCGCGAAAGGGCTCGTAGCCAGCCAAATTGAGCGTAATGTCGTCGCTATGGCGCGTCAGTTTATCGCCGGCGAAACAGGTGCACAGGCACTTCCCCGCTTGCGAAAAATGCGCCAGCAAGGCTTGTCCTCGACCGTCGACTTACTGGGCGAAAAAACCCTTGGACAGGCTGAGGCCGAGACCTATCGTAATCGCTACCTTGAGGTTCTTGAAAGCTTAGCTGCTGACTCGCAAAACTGGGATGATAGCTGCCGTGAACACACGAGCTGGGGTACCGTTCCCAGAGTGAACCTCAGTATCAAACTCTCTGCACTTGACCCCCACTTTGATGCGCTTGATCGTAACGGCCTACTTGAACAAGGTCGGCGATTACTCGGTCCACTCGCTCGGCGCGCCAAAGAATTGGGCG
>CACGMS010000094.1 GCA_902574205.1 uncultured Candidatus Hydrogenedens sp.
AGTACTGGGCGTGCGCGAGCGGCTGAGGACCGCTGGTGTGTACGGTGTGATCAAACAGCAACTGACCCTTGGTCAGCGCAGTCGCTTTGTCGGTTTGAGGATGGCGGGCATCGACACCCCGATAAACCTGGCAATCTTGGTCATCGCAGAGCAGAAACGGGTCGGAACCATGGCGTTGCCCAAGTTTTGAAAAGAGTTCGGTTCGAGCCGCTATGGCTTGGCTCTTGAGCGCCTCAATCGGTCCGCTTGCATAGCTCTCTGCAGGGACGGTGCCGGCGACGAGTTCTTCCGCGCGAATCAAGCCAACAGCGGCGAGCTGTCCTTGCGCATCAAAAACAAATTCGAAAGCCCCATTATAGCCTCGTGCTTCGCGCCGGTGAGCGCTCAATAGAGTGATTTGCGCCTTTGGACTGACTCGCTGAAACTGGACGCCCACACGGTCATTAACTTTCCATTTCTTGCGGCGGTGCCGGACTTCGATTTGACCTTTGGGTAAGGCGAGTAAACGTGCTTCGATATGGCTTCTTAGTTGATGTTTCGATTGAAGCGCCTGGCGTTGCTTTTCGGCGTCTTTGAGTGAATGCGACTGGCTGACTGCTAAGGCGATGGAGCGATTGTCGAATGCGGTCCCAGACAAGGCCAACTGAACCCCAAGCGGCAGCAGTCGAGCTTGTTCAAACCCGAGCGCTCGCCAGTATTTTAGTCGGCGTTGAGCCCTTGCTCGCTGCGTCATCGAATATTGTTCAGCGATAACAAAATGACCGACTTTTGCCGCCCGACTCGATCGCAGGGTCACGACGACCCGTGATCCGCTAACCAATTGAATCTTTTTGGGGTTCGTTTGCCCAAGCAGTAACGTTGCGGGTTCATGAGTAATGAACTCAAAATGATTTTGCCCTTGGTTAATACCCACCGGAATGATGGGCATTCCATCGGTGTCAAAGGCGAGCGCTTGCGACCAAAGCAGATCGGTGCCTTGCGGTTCGGGCGGGGGAACCGGTCCGTTGAGTAAGTGGCCTGCCAGTACAAGAGCGATCATCAGCGCATTAAATCCTGTGTGTCGAGTAGAGTGAGTCGGTTCGCTCGCTCGTTCCACGCCTTATGGATGCGCCCAGGCCAACCCGCGACTTCAACTTGGGTCCCTTGTTTTTCGAGGGCGCCGATGAGTGGTAAAAAGTCGCCGTCGCCGCTCGCAATAATGATGGTTTCGGCGCGACCTGCCCACTGCATCGCCGCGACCGCCAAACCAACGTCCCAGTCGGCTTTGGTGGTTCCGTCGTCAAAGACTTGTTTGGCTTTCCATTGGACGTGGATCGAAGCTTGCCTTAGGCGGTCTTCGAATCGCCGCCGTTCTTCGCCTTCGGGCGCCACCGCGAAAGCGACCGCATGACGTAGCGAGCGACCTTTGACTAGACGCTGCAAGAGGGTAGTGAAATTGAGATTGCCGCCCGCTGCGCGCGCACCGGCGCCAAGATTCGCGGCATCAAAAAGAACGACAACGCCTTGAGGTGTTTGATGCCCCTCCTTGTTCAGCAGAGCAGAGCGTTCTTTTTGCCACGCTTCTTGTTCTTTCGAATGCGCACTTCGCAGCACGTGCGTCTGCTCTTGATAATCGAGCTCAAGCTCATTCTTTGAACGGGTTAAGCGGTCTATTCGTGCTTGGGTTTCCTTGTGTTCGCTGCGCAGTTTCTCGACCTGTATTTTGAGCGCTTGATTTTCCTTTTTGACCTCGACTAGTTCGGCGCGTTGTTCTGAAAATAGAGCATTTTGATGCTGATTTTCTTCTCGGTCGCGTCGGTCCACGCCTCGGTCCTTTGCGAGCTGGTTCTGCAGTTCGACGATGGTGGAGCGGAGTTCTTCAATTTGGCCATTTTTCTCTTTTAGCGTGCGTCTGAGTTTACCGATTTTTGCGCTGTCTTGAGGTCCGGCTAAACTTGGAATGGCTTTGCTTGGTTCCTTCTTTGGCTGGGCCGGAAGCTCAATTTGCGTTTGCCCGCTTTGCGCAGCTTGAAGGATTCGTAAAAGCATCTCTTGGGCGGCTTGGCTCACTTCCCCTCTGGCGTCATTTAAAGCAGCCCAGATCATTCTCGATCGCTGCTTCTTAAATTGCATGCCGCCATAGGTGGTGAGTCGATCAAGAGCCTCTTTTGAGGGAAGGCTCGCCAGAAGTTTGGTTTCTGTCCGACTTCTTTTGCTTGCCATTTGACTCATCGCATTGAGCGCAGAGAGACGGTCGTGTTTTGCTTGCTCTAGCGCATGACCGACAATCGCGCCGACGACCTGATGGCGCGCAAGGCGTGCAGATGAAGGGGCCTGCGGCGGTGCGTTCTTTTGATACAGCTTATTGAGATCATCTCGCCCGAGCGTACCATCGATGAGCAGCAGCCAAGCAGCAGGACCAATTTCGTACAGCGATTCAGGTGTGCTCAATACAGTACTCTCTATAGTTGCCATGCAGTTGTCGGCAAACAGGCCCGGGACGACCTTCACCGACGCGTTGCCCGTCGAGTGTCACGACAGCGACAAGCTCTCGGATGGATGAGGAAATCATGATCTCGTCTGCGTCTTCGAGCATGTCGCGCGGGATCGCTTGCTCCCTAACTTCAATATCGAGTCGCTGTGCGCATTCGAGGATCAACTGTCGGGTTATACCTGGCAGAACCCCAGCAGCCAGGTCTGGCGTATGAAGAACGCCTTGACGCACGACGAACACGTTGCTTGTGCTTCCTTCCGTCAAGTGATCGTCGGCATCAAAGCGTAGCGCCTCGTGGGCGCCCGCTCGCCGAGCCGCATCCAAAGCAAGGAGGTTGTTCAGGTAGTTGCCTGTTTTTGCGATGCGCTTACCTCGCCAGCGCAGTTTTTCTTGGAGACTGACGGCATGGATTCCGTCAGACCAAAATGATTCGGGATGCTCTTGAAGTGGTCGAGCCAAAATCACGACGCGTTGGTTGGATGCAAGGTCTGGAGCTAAGCCAAATTCGCCGTCACCGCGGGTAATGATTATTCGCAGATAACTCTCTTGATCGGGACGGGTCTCGAGCAGTTGATCGATCGATCGACGAAGTTCGTCATCGGTGACCTCAAGTTCCATTGCGATTCGTGACGCACTTAGCCTGAGGCGTTTGAGGTGCTGATTGAGCGCATGGGGTCGGCCGGAGTAGGTGCGTAGGGTTTCGAATACCGAATCACCATATAAGAAGCCACGATCATAAATCGGGATCCTACCTTCTGAGGCAGGTGTAATCGCGCCGTTTATGCTGACCCAATCGTTCATGGGTTCTCGCTCGCAGGAGCAGCATAGAGATCATCCTCGATCACTTCGATCCGTCGATGCGGAAAGCTCAGATTAACAGGGCGAGGCGCGAGCGCTCCGATGAGTTCGAGAACCGCATCCATCGGTGCATCTCCTCGGACGTAGAGCATGACTTTCGACTCTTTCGGAAGCAGATTCGCCATCTTAATGAGTCGCCGGCGCCAAGTGGTCATGACCGGTGAGCGTTTATTCGATGCGTAGCCCCTTAGGGGGAGTTTGGCGTCGCCAGACAGATCATTGAAGAGGAGCTCTTTACCACTGATCGTGACTCGACTAGTGAGCTTTTTTCGAGCCAGTTTGACGGTGCCCATCGCCCCAAGTTGCATCGCTTCGCCTGCATCAACAGTCGGTGGTTTTTCACGTCCGGAATCAACAGGTAGAACGGGTCCAGAATCAAGGAGTTTGGCCACTGACCCAGCGTCGGTCTTAGGGACTCGAACTTGAATGTTCAAACGCGCCTGCGCAGCAGGGTCTAGAGTTTCCTCCTCGGTAGTGTCTGAGAGCTCGAGATCACGCGCATTTTGAACCTCGGTCTTGACTCGTGTCCATCCCACTTGAGCGCGTACAGCCCGAACTCCATGATCCCAGTAGGCGAGTTCCACGACCGTACCGCGAGGAAGCTCAGCCAATACACTGCCCACGTAGCGAGGCGGTGCGCCGCGACTAAGTATAATCATCAACGGTTTATCTTTTGAGCCTTCAAATAGACTTTCGGCTCTCATATTGAGCCCTGCGAGCGCATCCGCTAGAGGGTCACCTGAAGGGGCAGGAAACAGTGGGTCAGGACGGGTTCTTACCGCTCGTCCAGGCCAGGCAAGCTCGCTGTCTAAATCCATGTAACGAATCCCCTGATCATCGACTGCTAAAGCGGGTCGAATGCCGGTACGCTTGCCGCCACTTCGATTGATCGCAATAAAACGCTGTGCCTCAGGATGCTTGCCACCAGCGAGCGAGGTGCCAAAGTCCATGATGACGCCTAAACGAAACTCACCAGCGCCAAACCAACCCGGAAACGGCGCAGGAAAAGGTCGATTTTTTAGGGCGCCTTGGAGTTCAGACAGGGCACGTCTCGTCGCATCACCCAACGCGCCGCCGTCTTTTCGCGCTCGTCGCAGATTGGCTTCACCATGAACGAGGGCGAAGCGGAGCGGGGCAAGTTGTGGTCCTGCATAGCGCATTTCTTCGGGGCTTCTAAATCCAAGCGATTTGGGTGGGCAGGCTTTGATTAACTGACGCCGCCTTTTTCGGGGTTTGGCTTTGGGGTCATCTTTGAATGCTTTGCAGGTGATGGGACACGCTTCTTGCTCGTTGGCCGGGCGTGCATCGCCTCGCAAAAGCGCATTTAAGGTTGCCGCGCAGGGATAGGGGTAGTTGGCGACAATGCTGTTGGTATCATGCTGGGGAGCATCGAGTAAGCGACGAAAGTGAAG
>CACGMS010000095.1 GCA_902574205.1 uncultured Candidatus Hydrogenedens sp.
GTCGAGCCTCAATTCTTCTTCAAATACGCTGGGTTTGAATGGATCATCGTACCCGAAAAAACAACACTCTACCTCATGGCCTATGGGCTATGCTTGTGTGCCTTGCTCATCGCGTTCGGTTTGTTCACTCGTTCGGCGCTCATCCTCTTTGGTCTAGGCTTTGGTTATTGGGAGGCAATGGATGTCACCAACTACCTCAACCATTACGTTTTAGTTCTACTCCTTACGATCGAATTACTGCTGACGCCATGCGGTGCCGTCTGGTCACTCGATAACTGGCGCGCTCAACGCGTTCAGACGCCGACCATCCCTGCCTGGTGTCTATGGTTGCTGCGCACGCAAATCGCTGTCGTTTATTTTTCTGCTGCAGTTGCGAAAATTGGAGGAGATTGGCTGGCTCATGGTCAACCGATGGGTATCTGGCTGGCATCGAGGGGACACTTGCCGGTCATTGGTTGGCTTCAGCAGTTCGCGATCATCCCGCTGCTCTTTAGTTGGGCGGGCTTTCTCTATGATCTGTGTATTCCCGCATTGCTGCTCTGGAGGCGGACTCGCAAAATCGCATTTAGTGCGGTTCTTGTCTTTCATGGAATGACCCATATCCTTTTCGATATTGGGGTTTTTCCGTTCCTCATGACCGCCGCTTCGACCCTCTTCTTTGCACCCGACTGGCCTGCTTTTCGAAACGCTCCTCAACCGACCAATAATCTTGATCTGAGCACTCAACCCTGGATGCGTATCGCTACACTCACCGTGCTCCTGATTTTCGTAGCGCAATTAGGTTTCGCTCAACGACACTTGATTCACGGTGGCAACGTGCTTTGGCACGAACAAGGCATGCGCTTTTCCTGGCGAGTCATGATCCGAGAAAAACACGGCTCGATCACTTATCGAGTCCAAGACAAAGCCTCGGGACGGGAGTGGCAAGTTCCGCCCTCACGCTATTTGAATATGCGCCAAGAGGCGGAGTTCTCTGGACAGCCCGACCTGATCAAACAGCTCGCCCAACATATTCATCAAGATTTTGCCAAAAAGGGGTTTGATGTCGCCGTTCGTGTTGACGCGCCCGTCAGTCTCAACGGCCGAGCACCGGCGCCGCTGATCGACCCGAACATTGACCTTGCACGCACCGTTAAAACCGGCTGGATACTGAGCGCACCAAAGACACCACCGCGCTCGTCACAATCAGGACGTTATTAATGCTTTGTTTCGCTGTCACCGCTTTACTCCTTACGCCAGAAAACGCGGCACTTACTGCCGACCAATTCAAGCTCGAGGAACGCGATTTACCCGGGATCTCTATCTTCTCGCAGCGCAAAAGGCGGCGTACCGCCGGATCGGCGCATAAGCTCAATGAAAAGACGCTCTTACGCCAAAGTCACGACGATATTCACCGTGTGCTTGGTCAAGTACCTGGCGTCTACATCCGGGAAGAAGAAGGTTACGGTCTCAGGCCGAACATCGGCTTGCGTGGCGCGAGCTCTGATCGCAGCGCCAAAGTCACCTTGATGGAAGATGGTATTCTTATTGCTCCAGCCCCTTACAGCGCGCCGGCTGCTTACTATTTTCCCATCTCTAGTCGTCTCGTCGGCCTGGAAGTCTATAAGGGTCCGGCAGCCATTCAATTTGGACCACAGACCATTGGCGGAGCGATTAATATGCTCAGCCGCCAAGTCCCTGAAACAAAACCATCGCTTCTTTTGCGCAGCGCCAATGGCAACTACGGTTATGCCAAAGCACATTTCGCTGCAGGCGGAACACGAGGACGTCTGGGCGCCTTAATCGACGCCGTGCATGTACGTGCCGATGGATACCACCAGATCGATGGAGCCGATGGTCCCGGGACGGGCGGTCCCACCGGTTTTTCAAAGAACGAAATTCTAGTACGCGGGCTGTGGCGTAATGCACCCAGACGATCAGCGACACAACGGATCGGCGTGAAACTAGGCTATGCCGATGAAGTATCCAACGCCTCGTATGTGGGTCTAACGCGCAGTGACTTCGATCAAAACCCCTACCGGCGCTACTTAGCGAGTCAAAATGACCGCATGGGCTGGACGCGCCTCCAAGGCGTGCTTGAGCATTCCATGCGATGGAACAACGGTCGAATGCGCAATGCGCTGTATCAAAATCGCTTTCATCGAAGTTGGGGGAAAGTCGCCGGCCTTCGTGGTGGTCCCTCAATCGGCGCCTTGATTCGAAGCAACTCTTTCTCAGGCACCAATGGTATCTGGATGGCGCTGCTCAAAGGCGAAGAAGATAGCGTCGACGATTCCATGGCGATTCTACTCGGGACCAATACACGCAGCTATCTCAGTTCAGGCTTTCAAAACACCATCGAGCACAAAGTGCGCGATCATCGACTCAACCTCGGTCTGCGCGTTCATCACGATACCATTGATCGGCATCACACATCAGAGGGTTATCTGGTCCAAAGTAAAACACTGGTCCGCGACGGGCGTGAAACCGAGGACACCACGAAGAACCATGCCTGGACTCGAGCCCTATCCGTGCACGCTCTGGATGAGTGGCGCTTTGCTAAGCGGTGGTTCTTTTCTTATGGTAGCCGACTTGAAGTGCTGCAAGGTGCTCTGACCAATAAGCTCACTCAAACGCGCGGCGAAAACGAACAGTTCGTCGCCTTACCTGGCGCGGGTTTGTTCTATCAATACAACAAAGCCTTGGGCTTTCTTGCCGGTGTTCATCGAGGGTTTAGCCCGGTCGCCCCAGGTCAGGCACCCGAGGTAGATCCGGAAGAGAGTATCAATCTCGAAGCCGGTTTACGCTTTCGCGAGCCAGGCAAAGAATTTGAGTTGATCGGATTTAGCAACGCCTACAGCAACATGCTCGGGCAGTGCACACAATCCAAAGGCTGCCCCAACGATTTGCTCGACGCCCAATTCAATGGCGGCGCAGTGGATGTGTATGGCGCCGAAGCGGCAGGTAAACTCAGCGGCAGTTGGCAACGTCTGCGCTGGGAAATCAAAGGGGCTTATACGTACACCGGGAGTGCGTTTCGAACCGCTTTTGCGTCCGCGTCGAGTCTCTTTGGCGAAGTCGAAGCGGGTGATGCCGTCCCCTATGTCCCGGTTCATCAAGCTAAGGTCGGCCTCAGGCTAAGAGTTAAGCCGATCACACTTGATGTTTCGGGTCTTTACTTTGGCGCCATGCGTGATTCCGCCGGACAAGGCGATATCGATCCCGTGACAGGAATCCCTGCGCATCAATTGCTCGATGCGACAGTGCGCTGGCGATACAACAAACAAATCAGCCTCCGTGTTGGCGGACGCAACCTTCTCGATGCCGCCTATCTCGCCAGCGTCCGACCCTATGGTGCTCGCGCAGGAAGCCCGCGCCAATTGTTGATCGGTTTGGACTTAGGCAGCCAATAAAAACGGAAACGAACGCTCGATTGAGCGCTCGTTTGTTGGTGGGCGATACTGGGATTGAACCAGTGACTTCTACCGTGTGAAGGTAGCACTCTACCGCTGAGTTAATCGCCCAAGCAGCAGGTCATGCGGCGCCCGAATAGAGTCTGAGCAGCACGCGGTCAACGAAAATACGAGTCAATCGTGGCGATGGTAATCAGCGGCGAGCAAGCGATGAAACTCAAACTTACCCATCTCAACACGCGGCGCGTAAGGCCCTGGTCGAAAATGCAGTGATCCCATTCCCCTTTGTACAGCCTCGCAGACCTCAATATCCTCTCGCTGAACCTGATCGCTTGCCAGTAAACTCTGCTCAATAAACTGATCAGTACAATCGGCTTCAAAATACCAATCAAAGGTGACCAAACAACGACTCGGGCTCAAGGGTGTGACCACGTTGATATCCATCATCGGACCATAGCGATTGATCATGATGTTTGGATAAATCCAGACGTAGAGCGCTTCACCTGCCAAGCGCTCACCTGATTCATCGTCAGACACGACAGTCTGAAGCGATGAGCGGGCAAAAGTCGAGGTTCGATACGAGTCAAAATCAAGGTCACTCGCTAAGTCCTGATGAAGGGAAGGCACGTGGTAGCCACCGTCGAGATAATTATCGACAAAGACCTTCCAATTGCACGCGAGCTCGTAGCGGCGATGGTGGCGTAAAATCAGTTGTTCCCAGCGCTGCTGATTGAGCGATTGCCCCACCTCATCAGCCTGAAAATCGCATCCCTTTCCATTGAGTATGACCAGAATTAGGGGTCCAAAGACCTTAACCGGTAGCGGCGCAAGCGCAAAGTCATCGCGATCAAAGTCGGCGATACCGGCGATCCTTGGAGCTTTGAGCAATCGCCCGCCCAAATCATAACTCCATCCATGATAGCGGCAGACCAACTTATCTGTGACTCCCCGCCCTTCAGCGACAGGCGTTCCGTTGTGACGGCACACGTTGGCAAAGGCTTTGAGGTCGCCTTGTGCGTCGCGCAGAACCACCCATGGCTGCCCTGAGGTACAGCCCGCAAGATAAGCGCCAGGCCGGTCCAGCTGCTGTTGATGCGCCACCACTTGCCAGCTCGTATGCAGAACACGCCCGAGATCGAGTTCGTGATAGTTTTGGTCCATGTACCAAGCGGCAGCTGGTGTACGCGCCGATTCGATCGGCAGCTTAGCATTAAAATCGTGTCTACCTAAACGCGGCACGCTTTAGCATCCATCTTTGAGCATACGCCGCGCGGCGTTGCGCCCACAGGCACCCATCACGCCGCCTCCAGGATGCGAGGCAGCACCGCATAAATACAAA
>CACGMS010000096.1 GCA_902574205.1 uncultured Candidatus Hydrogenedens sp.
AAGTTGCCCCCACTCCAAGGCCGGCACCGCCAACGCCAAAACCGATGGCATCGGTCGGGTCCCCATTGCGCTTTTGCGCGTCCGCACCCGCTAAAGCCGCCATGTAAAGTTGCGCTTTGACGCCCAAAGACACTGTCTTTTCTTTGTTCTCAAAGACCATCATCTCGGCGCTTGTCGCCGTCGGCTGATAGCTTGAAGATAAGCCACCCCCATCAGCGAAAGCGTTTGTCCACGAGATAAGAAAGATGGCGAGAGCGACGATACGCATGCTGCCTCCAGGGGGTGTGCGTCTATCCTTCCCTACGGGAAGTCAGGTCCGCTGTCATCGCCCCCAATGGCATTTGTTGCTTGGGCGAACGCTCGTCGATCGGCGAGCACGAAGGCATGTTGGTAAGCATAAACTCCGAGCAAAGCGGACAAAATCGCAAAGGTATTGAGTTTCGGGAGCTCTCGAGCGGCAACGATTACCGGCAAAACATGACCGGCGAGGAGACCACCGCCCCAAAACCATGTTGCATAGGCTCCCCACAGAAGATGCTTCGACGCCTGTGCGGCGCCGCCGTCACTGCGGCGTGAGACCCGCTCGATCGCACCAACAAAAAACAAATGAATCACGAGCAGCGCTGCTAGGGTTTTAGGGAGTGCAAAATGCGTCGCCGACGGGATCTCCTTGACCAAGGTCAGCAGGTAAAATAGCGCCGCTCCCACCGCAACAGATTGAACCGCATGCCTGAGCGCAATCAGTTGATTGCGTACACTGTAGCGCCGCCGTGGCGAGCCAAAACTGAAGCCTGAACTCGCCACCCAGAGCAGCGCAGAGGGCAAACCCCAAACAAAGAGTGGACTGCGAAAGGTATAGGCCCAAGCGTAATGGTAAAGCCCAAAGGATGCCCCGAGTTCTAACGCGAGCCAAAGACCGACCACGCCGACAAAGGTCGCATAGATCATACGCTCTAGATCGTACCAAGGGCGGGTCGGAGTCAGCTTCCCTAATCCCTGGTTTAGGCGACGTTCTGCACCCCTGAGGAGCGCCTCAAACATCACGAAGACTAGCGACCAGCCGATCATCCAAAGTGCATAGCTTGGCTTGAAAAACTCCTCGATAACCAGCGTCAAAAAACCGCACCAAATAAACAGACCGACTGCCAAGCTCTGAACCACGAGGCGTATCGATAACAAGCTCAGCTTGGGTATCTTAGTCTGCTGCTCAGCCTCGTTGCCATCGGCTGCATGATCGCTCATTCGAGGACACACCCTCGCCGGACATCCGCGTAGCGAGCCTTGCCCGACCAAAAGAACATGGCTTGGGTCGTCACCGTCTGCGCCTCTCGATCGATCGTCACGGTCGCTAAATCCGGCTCAGCGATAGTCCAGTCAATGCAATAGGCATCGCTTCGCTTTTGCACAAAAACGCAACTGCAGACATCCTTGGCGCGATAGTTCGTCAACAACTCAAGGTCATGATTCTCATAACCCGAACCACAGGCAGCGCCTAAGATGACCAAAGCAGACAAAAGACGTCTCATGGCAGCTGGTCCGTCCACTCAAGCACCAGGCGCAAGAGATCATTGGAATCATGGCTACCATCTCGGTCATCACCCAATCGAACCACGACGAGGTCTTTGGAAGGAATAACCCACAGGTACTGACCCCAATGTCCAGCTCCAGCGAAGGTATCATCAGGTGCATCCGGCCAGCGCTTGATGCGCTGGGTTTCCGGAATCGCTCGGTTGAGCCAAAATGAGCGACCGTTGACGTCATGCGGATCACAACACAGCGCCTTTTTCGACATCGCTGGGTTCGGAACCGTCGCTTGGGCGATCCAATCCTCAGTGAGCAACTGCTCGCCTTTCCAGCAGCCGCCTCGCAACAAGAAGTAACCAAATCGCAACAAGTCACGCGGCGTCATATAACCGTAGGAACCACCGACATAAGTACCGGCGCGATCCTGCTCGATCGTGGCGCTGGTGATCCCAAGCGGTTCAAACAACAAGGTCCAGGGAAACTCGTTGCCATGAGTCGGCGCCACCGCTTTCGCTAAGACACGCGCCAGAAGGATGGCGTCAGCTGTCGAGTACGAGAAACTGTGCCCTGGCGCCTCTCGTAAGGGATGCTCAGTGACAAAACGAGCCATATCACCGGACCCGACACCGTACAGCATGGCAAGTACTGTTGAGACTTGATTGCGCTCGCCTTCATAACTCTCCTTGACTGCGATTCCCGATGTAAACTGCAGCAAATCGAGTACGCGCACGGCGCACAAATGCTGAGGCACCTCATCGTCATAGACACAGATCGACCGCTCGAGCTCGATCAGTCCCTCGTTCACGGCGCGTCCCACAACGGTGCCCATGATGCTCTTGGTGATGCTCCATAAAAGATGCGGATTATCCCGACTAAATCCACGACCATAACGCTCGTAAACCAACTGTCCGCGATGAAGAATCAGCAAGGAATCCGTCCGAACACCCAAGCGTTCGGTATCTTTTCCAGTTAGTGTAAAGGCGTGCTGCTCCATAGCCGCTTTGGCTGTTGATGCGGTCTCGGGCTCAAGCAACTGCCAGTCACTCTGAGGAAAGCCATCCCCAGTACAAGCCGCTACCGCTAGCCCCAACCATAAACTCATGGCTTAGGCTCCAAAGCCCACCACTGAACAGCGACGGGTAAGACCGTACCCAGCACTAAATAACCTGCCGCCGACCATGGCTGGTGACTCGTGCTTTGAGTGAGTACTAAAGCTGCAAACGAAGCAGAACTCGCCGTGGCGGCTGCCGTTGCCGACAGCAGTGAACGCTTGAGACGCCAGCCCGATTGATGAGCGCTTCGTCTCAGACTCAAGTGAGCGCTTACACCCGGTCCAAAGGCACCAATAAGAACGGTTGGAGCCAGTCCGGCGACGAGTTCATTCGACCAGCCGGCCAAGCCTTGGGCTAAACCGAGACTCAACCCCGTACCGAGCGTTGCGCCCAAAAGCGATCGACCCATGACCGTCGCTTTTGTGGAGCGAGTCGGAGCGGTCTTCGGCGCTGTCACCATCGGCGGCGATGCCAAAAACATACTGAGTACAATGGCCTGCACGCGCCTGCTCCTTTTCTGTCGCTTTGTGTTAGGCGAGTTGCCTTGGGTTTTGTAGGGTGCATCATCATGAATCCACTTCGCCTGCTCATCTTTGGTCTCACGGTTACCTCGATTTGGACTGGGATCAGCTTTTATCTCTACAAGCGCCTGACCGGGCCTTACGAGTTGAAACCCCTCGCTCGCAACTCGGTGCGCACACTTTTTGTGGGCGTCGCCCTCATCGTCCCTTGCACCTTCTTTTCGCGGCTTATCCGGGATTGGCCGGGTCAGCAAACCTTGGCTTATTTCGGCTATGCGACGATGGGTAGCGTGGGTGCTCTTGCCGCGTTGATCCTGATACGTGACCTTGTGTTCTGGCTCGGTTCTTGGTGGCACAAGTTCAATTCCGATGAGCCCATCAATCCCGAACGACGAGCCTTCCTGATGCGCTCATCGACCGTCGGTATCGCCGCAGCCAGTGCAGGAATTGCCGCAGCAGGAGTTCGAGGTGCTCGTCAAGCCCCGGCCGTTGAACGCGTCACCATACCGATCGATGATCTACACGCTGACCTTGAAGGGCTCACGATTGCTCAAATCAGCGACATTCATATTGGTGCGACGGCAACCGCCAAAGAAACCGAGCGTATCGCTCAAATCGTTAATTCGCTGAAGCCAGATCTCGTCGCTGTGACCGGTGATTTGGTGGATGGTTCAGTACCCGTCCTTGCCGAGGATCTCGAGCCCTTGTTCGCCATGCAGGCTCCACTCGGCGTTCACTTCTGCACCGGTAATCATGAATACTATGCCGGTTGGAAACCATGGTGCGATCACCTCAAAGCTAATGGCTGGCAAGTTCACCTCAATGATCATCAAGTCCTTCGCCAGGGCGATGCCTCCCTCCTCGTTGCTGGAATTCCGGACCGTCGTGCGCCGCGCTTTGAGCCGAGTCATGTGTGCGATATCGAGAAGACTTGCGGCTCGGCGCCTACAAGCGACTTTAAACTCTTGCTGGCGCACCAACCACGCTCGGTCAAAGAAATCCCCAAAGGACGCTTTGATCTCATGCTCTCTGGTCACACACACGGCGGTCAATTCTTCCCCTTCACGATCCTCGTGCACTTAGCACAGCCGCTTGTCGCCGGACTCTATCGGCGCAAGGACATGTGGGTTTATGTCAATCGAGGCACGGCGCACTGGGGACCACCACTCCGTCTCGGATCGCGCCAGGAGGTCACCCTGTTGACCCTCAAAAGAGCCTAACCATCGACTTGGCAGGAGGTGTCTGCTTCCGGTAGTCTCCCGCATCGGAGAAGACACCATGATCAAAGCGGTAACTCTCGCCTAGCCTTCAGTCTCTCGCTGACAGCTTGCGGCGATGGCGTCGAGCGATCGGATCTCGATAGCCATGCCGAAGGCTACGGAGCCTGCAATGACGGCAAGACTTTAAAGGCGTTGGGCTGCACATTTGAGAGGCCTTTGACTGGAAGGTTGAGCTAGGTCAAAATGCGGCCTGGACCAACTTTGATGGAGGTCCCGATGAACCGAAGTG
>CACGMS010000097.1 GCA_902574205.1 uncultured Candidatus Hydrogenedens sp.
GCCGGCGCTCCTTCTTTCGGAGGCACAAAGCCGCCTAGAAAGACCCAGTCGCAAAACTCACACCCCGAACTGAACTTCCAGGTGCCAGTGATTCGGTAGCCGCCATCGACGCGTTCGACTTTGCCCGTCGGCGCGTAAGAAGATGAGATGAGCACCTCGGAGTCATCGCCCCAAACTTCTGTTTGCGCGCGTTCATCAAAGAGGGCGAGTTGCCATGAATGAACGCCGACGACGCCATAGACCCAAGCCGTCGATGGACAGTGTTTAGCAATGGCGGTTTGACAAGCCATAAAAGTGTTAGGGTGTGCCTCCGCTCCGCCAAAACGTTTGGGCTGAAGGAGGCGCCACAGGCCGGACTTATGCAGGTCATCGACGGTTTCTTGCGGCACCCGTGATTGGGTTTCACATGACCGTCGCCGTGACGACAGTTTATGACCTAAGGCTTCTGCTTTGCTGAGCCAATGAGGGTCGATGGTCATACGTCCTCCAGGTGGTCAAAAAATAGCCGCTGGGCGTTCCCTGATAAATAAGCCGATAGGCTTTCTGGTTTAAGAGATAGCTTACGCGCCTCATCACAGCAACGATCCATACCCAAAACAGGGTGATCCGAAGCAAAAATAATCTTTGATCGACCACGTGAATTCATAAATTGAATCAGGTTATCGGGTAAATATTTAGGTGCATAAGCTGACGTCATCAGGTGCAGATTTTTGTATTTGAGCATCAAGCGAATTGCTTCCGCCCACCAAGGGTCTGCGCCATGCGCCATCACCAGTTTGAGCTCGGGGAAGAACAAACAGACCTCATCTAAATGCATGGGGTGTTGGATCATTCCAGGCGCTGGGGGTCCGGGGATACCTGTGTTGACAGAGATCGGTAAACCCAGTTCACAGCACTTACTAAACACTGGGTAGCACGGCGCTTCGTTAGCGGCGAGACCCGTCATAAAGGGGACCAGGCGCGCTAAACTCACTGGGTGATTGCGAACGAGGCGCTCCAGGGCTGAAACCGTCTTCATTCCTGCTCGAGGGTCGCAACTGATACTGAGACTGAATCGGTCCGGATAACGTTCAGGAAAGGCGAGTATGCGCTGGTCAATCTCCAGTGCCCGCATGGTGATGATGGCTTTACTCACGCCCAGTTCGTCCATGCGTTCGACCAATGCGTGCGCTTCAATATCTTTGAACATTTCTTGAGCGCGTTTGAAGTAGTCTTCCGCCACACGAACAAGCCATTCGGGGCGTTCAGTTGAGCCCATGTTTACATTAACAAAGGTGTCGATAACCGGCGCTTTATTGGTCAACTCGTCCGTCTCCATCCCGGCCACTAGAACATGTTTCAGTTTTACCGTCCAGAACCCGACCGAACTTGACCTTTTGCTGATCACAACCGCAAGCTTCGGTACCGTTTTGGGGGTACTATGAATCGCTTTTGGGGACTATCGTTAGCGCTGATGTCTTCAGTGACTTGGGCGCAAGTGACACCGAAACCCACAGTGGTTGTTGCGGGAGTCAAAGCTCCAGCTGACTTTGTTGGCGCCCAAGGTTTGACCGAAGAACTGCGTACACAAGTGGCGCGTCATGGTCGCTATCGGTTGGTCACACCGGAGGAAACCCAGGCGGTCGATGCTGAACTTGAGCGTCAACTTGCACAGGGATGCGAGGATGCGACTTGTGTCACCGAAATCGGCGGCTCATTAGGCGCCCAGTTTGTCATTACTGGTCGGGTTCAACGATTAGGCTCCGGCTACAATTTGAATGTTAAGTTGGTGCAGATTGAGACCGTGGCGGCGCGTCAAGCAGCCAGTGTTCGTGCTCAGGATGCCACGGGGTTTGTTGAGCGGATGCCCAACCTAGTGACTGATCTCTTGGGGGCAAAGAGTTATTCAGGTCACAGCAACGCCGGCGCAGGCTGGGGTAGAGACGCTGACGCCGAAGGTGATAACTTACTCAAGTCGGCGATGGCGAGCGATGATGCGTTCAGAGAACGTCAGCAGGTGAAACGTGACCAGATGCTCAGAGGCTCAGGTAATCAAACGCCAGGAGCGAGTTGTACGAGTCATTCAAGCCCGTCACTGGTCACGCTGCTGCTGGTGCTGATGATGAGACGTCGACAGATGAATGCGAAGAGTGCTCATGGATAGTTGGCTGCGCATGGACGGCATCTGCTTGACTCGACGTGACGGGAGACAAGGTGTCCAACCCACCTTCATCAGTAGCTGATTTTGCAGCCTTCATTGAGCAGTGTGCGCCGGAGAGTCTACGCGGCTCTCGCCAAGGCGCTTTCGATGGATTTTGGGGCGGGCGTCAGTGGACACACGAGAATCCGGATTACTGGGTTTGGCGGGATCGGTGTTTGACTCATGGTTTAACCGCTCCGACTTGGCCCAAAGCCTACGGAGGCGCAGCTCTTGACGGCGATGCATACGCGGCATGGGAGCAGGCCTTAGTTGATGCAAAAGTGCCTCCTCCTGTTGTCGGTTTTGGACTGACCATGATCGGACCGACTTTACTGCATTACGGAACGAAAGAACAAAAGCAGCAGCATTTACCTGCTATTGTACGCGGTGATATCCGCTGGTGTCAGGGGTATTCAGAACCGGGTGCTGGTAGCGATCTTGCAAGTCTCAACACGCAAGCCGTTCGCGATGGCGATTCGTTGGTGGTCACAGGTCAAAAAGTATGGACCAGTTATGCACATCTTAGCGATTGGATTTTTGTATTGGTTCGAACCAGTCGAGGTGAACGCAAACAGCAAGGGATCACGTTTTTATTAATGGATCTATCCAGCCCGGGCGTTGAGATTCGTCCCATTGAACTGATCAGCGGGAGTTCACCATTTTGTGAGGTGTTTTTTGATCAAGTGCGTGTTCCGTTATCACAAGTCGTCGGAGCGATTGATGAGGGGTGGGGTATAGCCAAAGCTTTGCTTGGATTTGAGCGCTCGATGATCGGTGCGGCGATTGCCGGCCAACTCAAAGGCTTAGAGCAACTACTGGTTGCCTCTGCCCGGTCGGCGCTCGGTCAGTCCGAAGGTCGTCTGAGCGATGCCTTGTTGCGTCACGATATTGCTTCGTATGCCATGGATGAAGTGTGTTACCATGAGGTCCTGAACCGTATTGATGACGCTCGGCGTACAGGTCGGACACCAGGGCCCGAAGCGTCGGTTATTAAATTGGTAGGAACCGAACTCAAACAGAAACGCTTTGACCTAGAGATGCGTATCGCTGGTCAACGAAGTTTAGGTTGGGAAGGTTCGGGTTTTGAACCGTCGGAGCTCGATACGACCCGCGCTTGGTTGCGAAGTCGAGCCAACTCGATTGAGGGAGGAACCTCAGAGATTCAACTGAACATCCTTGCACAGCGAGTGCTTGGTCTGCCGAAAATTGGATCATGATGGACGAACTTGATCTGATCACCAAGACCGCTGCCGAGTTTTGCGCAAGACATGGCGGCGCTGAGGTTTTACGCCGACGCCGTGCGTCGCAAGCGGACGATTCATCCTTGTTGCAAGCCTGCGTCGAACAGGGATTTTCAGGCGTCGGCTTAGGCTCAGAGTTTGGCGGGATGGATTTGGGCTGGCAAGGCTTGTCCACATTGCTTGTCGAGGGTGGTAAGCAGCTCATTGAATTGCCGATTTTGAGTGCGATTCAATTGCCGGTTGAAACTTTGATGGCATGTCCGAAAGGTGCCCTTCGGGAGGACTTGATCAGGCGCCTAGGACAGGGCGATTTGCGGTCTGCTGTGGCTTGGCAAAGCAACCAAAGCTATCCGAGTCCTTACGAGCCTGATGTGCGGGCTGAGCGATCGAATGGACAATGGGTTTTATCGGGAGCATCGAGCTTCGTTTTAGGGGCTATTGCTGCGGACGGTCTTTTAGTCAGTGCGCGCGGTGAGCAGGGGTTGATGATCGCATGGGTTGATGCGTCGAACCCCAGGCTAAAGGTGCGCGCTCAAAACCTTATCGATCATCGCAACTGTGGGCAGGTCGAACTGAACGAAGTCCTCGTCGATGACGTCTTGATTATCGCCCAAGGGCACCATGCTCAGATGGCACTGGATCGGTTGCTTGACGCAGGTCGACTTGGTCTTGCCGCACAGATGGCTGGCGGCGCACAAGCCAGTTTGGATCAGACGCTCGACTATCTTAAAACTCGGCGTCAGTTTGGCGCGGCGATTGGCTCTTTCCAAGCGCTGCAGCATCGAATCGCTGAGGTGTTTATTCGTTTGCAGTTGGCTCAAGCCGCCTTACGAATCGGTGTGTCCGATTTTGGTTGTGGTGGAGTTAAGCGTGGCCGCAGTGCGGCTTTGGCTAAAGCGCAATGCGGCGCGGCCTATGTGCTCGCGGCAAAAGAAGGCGTGCAAATGCACGGTGGAATAGGCGTGACCGACGAACATGACATCGGCTTTCACCTCAAATCGGCTCAGGTGGGCAACACGTTGTTTGGCGATGGTTTAACGTGTCGATCGGTGTGGGCGTCATGGGCAGGTTACTAAGGGCCTTTGACTGGACGGTTAAGCTGGGTCAAACTGTAGACTGGACTCAGTTGATGGAGGTCCTGATGAAGCGAAGGG
>CACGMS010000098.1 GCA_902574205.1 uncultured Candidatus Hydrogenedens sp.
CGACCTTGCGCTCGCGCCACTCGACCTCATGCTCCCAGATACGGTACCCGGAGACGAAAGTGGAGTCGGCTGCTTCCATGACCCGAGCGAGGGCAACAAAGTAGTAGTGGTCGAGTTGATCGGCGTCGAGCATGTCCGCCTTCTTCGCAATGAGCGAGTCAAAATCGACGTCTTTACGCAGGTCTAGGTAGTACTGTCCGTTCTCTTTGTTCATGCTGATGAACTGCCCACTCACCGTACGAAGGATCTCTTTGAGCACTTTGTCGATCAGCGTCTTGAGAAATACTGCGTCCTTCTCCGGGGTCGGTAAGATCAGGCAAAGGTCATCGCGTAACGCTTCAGCGGTCACACCCACGCGGCGATGAATTCCGCCCGTCGTCAGCCGGTGTACAGACAGCGCATGGATGATGCGTCGCGCGACGTCTTTGTACGTGGGTCGGGTGTAGGCTTGCTGAATACGACCCTCGAGCATCTTGCTCTTATCGATGACCTCTTTAATCTCGGGTACCGACCGAAACGAGGGATGGTCCTTTAGATTGGTCCAGTAGCTGTCGTAGGCGATCAGACCCGGTTCACTGTCGGGAACGTCTGTGTCAATGATGGTGCGGATGGCGGCACTGAGGGTTTTGAGCACTTCACGCTTTTCAGCGAGGTCCACCCTGTCGAAGGTATCAAGATAGGCAGGATGGACAGGAAAGAGCTCGACAAACGTCTCCATTTGCTCATTCATCGCACCATAGAGCGAGGCATACTCTTCGAGATGCGCACGGATCTGACCTTGCTGCTCTGGCGTCTTCTTGAGCAGCCGCTGCGAAACCACAAACGCCACATCCTCACGAGCGATACGCACCTGCTCCAAGCGATCCTTAACTCGGCGCAAGGTTTCGGCAACAAACTGAAAGTTGGGATGATCAAAAAGGCTCTCTTGAACCCCCGCTATGAAGCGAAAACGACTCGAATTGCAGACCTCACCGACTTCACGCAAAAAGTTGAGATCCAAAATCAACTGCTGCTCTTTTCGCGTCCTCAAATAATCGAGTAACTCGTCAAGAACCAACAACAGACCCTGATTGGGATGGACGTGCTCAAAGGCTGCCATCATCTCGCTAAATGCATCCTTATTGTTGGCTACTTCATCGGAGGTTGGGAACTGATAATCGACGCCGAGTTCGTCCAGTTTGGACTCAATATTGTGACACATGATCTCGCGCAGCGTCATGGTGGTCGAACCAATCTCTGCACGGATCACCTTAAACCGACCGGCAATAGGATCTGCATTTTGGGCAACGGTCTCGTCGGTCAAAGAGCCAACGAGCTCTGAATGCTCGGCGATTGCCGAAATCAGCGCCATCAAGTGCGACTTACCTGTGCCGTAGTTGCCTACAATAAGCAGACCTTTGTTGTCGGCAGGCTCGTCAAACTGAAGCTCACGAAAAACAAGCCCATTGAGTAGGTCCGCCATCCGCTTCGAGATCACAAAGGTTTTCACCAATCGCTTGGCATTCGCCTGAGCATCTGCGTCTCGCAACTGGATAACGGATTCGATCGGTTCAAACTGGATAAGATCAGCGTACTTCATGCGCTCCCCTCATCATCACCATGTTCCGAAACACCCGTAGCAAACTGGTCGAAACCATCGCAGCGTCGGGTCTGATGAAGCGCCGATAATTGAACACGCCTGGCTCGCCATGCGTTAAAGTCGAGTCGCTACACCCTCCAGTCCAAGCCGCAACCAGGCTCCGATGCCGCGCAAGGTTTGGCAACAAGCGAAATGGGTCTTTTTGCAGATGAGGACGACACGCGAGTTCACTATGAACAGGGATCAAAGCCCTTGGTGTGAACAGCTGCACCATTTTCTTACGCAACGCAGCAGCCAGTAAGGCACGCTGCTTGACCATGATTTCCAGCACTCGCTCGGCTAACTCACGGTTGACGTTTATGATTGATCGACCCATGTCGCGGTGAATCGCTTGCCCGAACGCGGCCTTTGCTGTCCGCAGCAAGACGATCCTGAGGATAAGGTGATCATCCTTCGTCTGCGGACTTAGAATGCACTCAACAACGCGCCGGGCAAGAGAGGAAGCCATCTAACAAAAGCGCTCATGAGCCGTCATGGCTTTGACTCGTATGAAGCGCTGCTTGACCCGTTCATTCACCGCGCAAAAGCTCCAACACCGCAGGCAACTGATGCACTTATTGCCGGCCAAATTCTGGATGGCAAGAGTCTGCAGACTAGGGAGTAGATGCTGACCGCTGTTTGATGCTCAGCTCAGCCTCTAAACGAGTCATGGACGCTCAAAATCCGCTTTCAAATCGACACATAAGCAGCATCGACTCAATCATCGCCGAAGCATCGGGCGGCACATCATCATATTCATGATAATCATTACTTACAGACAAAATAAACTCACCTAAATCAACTCGGTGATATTTATCTATCTCTCGACTGAAATCACAATGATTCACATGCTGTGTTAGTAGATTGGGGCCAGTACATTCAAAATAACTATTGCTTAGGGTTTAACAAATCTAAATTTCCAGGCGTCGCAAATCACTATCGGCTCAACTAATGCCGACACCCCACGCAGCCATCGGCGTCGCGCACACTCTTATCGGTATTCACCCCATCGGTCGCAAAGAAGTAGCTCGGCGCCGGCACTTTCTTAGGGTAAATTTGCGCCATGGTGCGCGCATCAAAGACCCGCCCATTCGCAATCACTGTGCGGATGTTTTCGGATCGTCGAATATCCTTGAGCGGGTTGCCCTCAATGATCACCACGTCGGCGAGTTTGCCTTTTTCTAAGGTGCCCAAATCGCCATCAAGCCCAAGGTACCAAGCGCCATGAAGCGTGGCGCTACGCAGCGCCTCATGCGGAGTAAAGCCGCCTTGCGCAAGCGCCCAGATCTCCCAATGGGAGCCCAGGCCCTCACGCTGTCCATGCCCTCCGATTTGCACCTTGCCGCCGGCATCGATCAATCGCTTGGCAAAGCGCGCCACGTCGATGTGATTCCACTCATGATGCGGCGCTTTTTCCGGGCGCCTGGCTCGGGCGTTGAGCACTCGGTTGGGCACAAAGCGACGCAAGCGCTTATGCTCGTAGACCTTGCTTTCTTGGTACCAATAATACTCGGCGCCTAAGCCGCCGTAGGCGACGTTGAGCGTAGGCGTGTACCCCACCTCCGCCTTGGCCCAGAACTGCAGGACGTCATCGTAGGCATTCGCTAAGGGAATGGCGTGCTCCACACCGGTATGCCCGTCGGCGATCATCGACATGTTGTGCTGAAACAGCGCCCCACCCTCAGGCACCACCATGATGCCTAAGCCTCGAGCTGCCTCGAGGACTTGCTGGCGCTGGTTGCGCCTGGGCTGGTTGTAGCTTTTAACCGAAAACGCCCCC
The DNA here is from genome assembly GCA_902574205.1 of uncultured Candidatus Hydrogenedens sp. Classification (GTDB taxonomy): domain Bacteria; phylum Myxococcota; class UBA4151; order UBA4151; family UBA4151; genus CACGMS01. The sequence goes on from CACGMS010000098.1 coordinate 3,399, forward strand.
ATCGCCTTCATGCGTTTGAGGTGGCGCTTGGCGTCGTCTAGGTTGTTCACTCGTGACCGAAACGCCCCTTCGGCGCCGTAGAGAATCGTGCCGGTTGAGAAGGTGCGCGGCCCCACCATTTTACCCGCTTGAATCAACTCACGCGCCGCAAAGATGCTCTGCGAATTATTGGACGGGTCGTGCACCGTGGTCACACCAAAGGCGAGCATGGCGTCGTGCTTCCAGTTGCGCTGCGGCGTCATCCCGGCAGCCGACTGGGCGCCGTGGTCGTGCACATCAATAAAGCCAGGCGTGAGTGTTGTTCCCTTGCCATCAATCACCTTCACGCCCTTGGGCACCGGCGTGCTTTGGCGAGGTCCTACCGCCACAATTCGGTTGCCCTTAGTAATCAGCGTTCCATCCTCGATGACCTCATCGCCCTTCATGGTCACGATGCGTGCGCCTACGATCGCCACGCCGCCTTTGGGTTGATCGTGCGTAAAGGCAAAGCCGAGCGTAATCCCGCTGGCTTGTGGCTCGAATTGTTCACCCTCTTTGCGCTCGGCAAAGACGGACGCAAGGTCTTGAGTAAAGAGCTCGGCGCCTAAGTTCCAATGCAGGCGTTTGCTGTCCGCCGACCAGGCCATGTTGTAGCCCGAGTCTTTAGAGACTTTGGTGCGTGGCAAGCTTTCGGATTTAGGCCCTAAGCGATAGGTGCGCCCAGCGCGCACAAAGGGGCTCACCCAGACATGATAGCCCTCTTGCCAAGCGATCCATTGCTCGTTGGGCGAGACGCGAAAGCTCGCCGCTTCGGCGCTCACCACATGCTCTCGCTCTTTGTGTCCGTTGAGCTGCGCGCTGCGTAAAACCCGCTCGTCTTTGTCCTTTTTACCCAAGTAGTACACACGCTGACTTGAGGTACCAAAATGAGGGTCGGTGCCGCTGTGGCTGATGAGCACCTCATCGCCTTTGCGCACCACCGACAGCGCATAAAGCCCCGGATCTTTGCTCCAGCGCGGGCTGGTGATCCAGCCGCCGCCGACTCGGCGATACACCACGTGGCGATTGTCCGGAGACAGCGCCGGGGTGATGTAATGCCCCGGTTTGCGGCTAAGCACTT
>CACGMS010000099.1 GCA_902574205.1 uncultured Candidatus Hydrogenedens sp.
GTGATGCTCAAGACGGATCCACTCACCATAGCCATAGCGTTTATGAAGATCCGGCCAGGTTTCTGGCAAAATGTGCGTGTGGAGATCTATTTTCACGAGGGAACTTGATGCATCGAACCGCATTGAGCGCAGTGACGCAGTTCAGGTGATGCGTAGAAATGTTTGATCGCTGGAATCAGATCTTTTTGAATATCTTGAAGCGAGAAGCGGGCATCGTGGAGCAAGTGATTGCAGGATTCGCAATACCATTGCAGCGCGTCGATTTCATCGGGTTTGCGTTTGCGCTCGATGACCAAACCGACCGTGCCGGCAGGGCGTCTAGGCGAATGGGGGATCTTCGGTGGTAACAGTAGAATTTCACCTTCTTTGATGGTGACATCACGAAATTCACCGTCCTCGATCGTTTTGAGAACGATATCGCCCTCGAGTTGGTAAAAGAACTCTTCGCCGGCGTTGACGTGGTAATCGGTTCTGGTGTTCGGACCGCCGATGACCATCACGATAAAATCGGAGTTTGGGTACACCTCGCAATTGCCAACCGGTGGTTTGAGCTGGTCTCGGTGCTCGTTGATCCAACCCATAAAGTTGATGGCCGATAGACTCATCGTTGCTCTCCTATGCGCTGATCGAGAAGTGGACGTCAGGCAACCCCTCGACCTGTACCGAAACTTGGTCCCCTGCTGCAACATGCACCGCAGCCGTGGCGGCGCCCGCCAAAACGGTTTGACCAGCCACTAAGCCTTCTTGGCGCGCATCGAGCATCGCTGCCAGACGAGCCAATGATTTTGCCGGGTGATCAAGGATCGCTTGACTTGAGCCTTTGCGGTGTTCTCGCCCGCCGACATCCATCTCGATCTTGAGATTGCCCAAATCCATGCCACCTAATGGAATTCCTTCGCTAACGACGTAACGGCAGGCTGATGTGTTGTCGGCGACCACATCGATCAGCGTGAACTTAAAATTGGTGTATCGAGAGTCAATAATCTCGATAGCTGAATGTACGCTAGCGACAGCTGCGAGCGCTTGTTCGGGGGTGGGTTGACCGCAAAGATCGGAAGCCAAGGTAAAAGCGATCTCCGGCTCCACGCGGGGGTGAACCAAGCCCTTGAGTTGCAGTTGGCCTCCATTGGGCAGGATCATGGCATCGGTGAGGTGACCATAAATCGGGTCATGCACACCCATTTGTTCCATCTTTGCAAAACTGGTTAGGCCCATTTTCATACCCACGAGTCGCTCGCCGCGTGCGACGCGCCGAGCGATGCTCGCGCGCTGCACTGAATACGCCGCATCGATGTCCAATGCGGGATGGCCTGCGGTGAGCATGGTCAACGTTTGACCCGTTCGCGCAGCCTCATCGACCTGTTCTGCTAACTGGGCAATTAAATCAGGGTTCATCGGTTGCTCCCAAGCGCACCTTGGACACACCGCAAGAGCTTGTCGAGGTGATCGTTTCAATCAAGGTATGGTGACTTACTGGCAAAGTCGATCAATTCAAGGCAAACTGGTGTCCGTCGAGTTGGAGAAACTTATGCGTAATCTTTCGTTGGCCCTTTGTTTCCTTCTCATCGGATGCGGTGGGGAAGACGTTGAGGACGGCACCGGCGACACCGGTCAGGTGGTGATCGATACGGGACAGGCTGTCGTCGACGCTGGTGTTCAACCGCCGGATGCCGCGGTTCTTCCTGTCGACGATGCGGGCGATCCGCCGACTGCAGATGCTGCTGGTACGCCGCCGGATGCCGGCAGGCCAGGGCCTCGACCCGATGGCGGTGGACCGCAACCCCCGCGTGACGCGGGTGGCGGTGGCGGCGGTGGTCTAACGTGCACGGTTGTCATGATGAATTGCGTGATGGGTTGTCAGGACGAGGCGTGCAGGGATGCATGTGTTGATCGTGCTCAACCGGGTGCTCATCGACGAGCGGTTCAAGCGATGATGCAGTGTGCCAACGCGAACCGATGTTTCGAGGTGCAAGACAGCCGAGACAGACGACGATGTTTAGAGGACAGGTGTATGCGCCAAGCGCAAAACTGCATGGCAGCGGGCGGCGGCGGAGGTCCTCCTGGTCCTGGCGCCGACGGTGGGGCTCCGCCGAATCAATCCGATATTGGACCGCCTCCTGGTCCACCCGACGTCGGCCCTGGTGGCGGTGGAACACCTCCTGGGCAAAATCGTAGCTGCTCCGAGGCGCTGGGCTGCGCCAATCAGTGTGGAGCACAAAACATGCAGTGTGTTATGGGCTGCTTTGGTGGAGTTCCTGAGTCAAACGCGCCGTTGGAGGCGCTCTTCATTTGTATGGAAAATAACGGGTGCGGAATGGATTTTGCGGGTTGTGGTCGGTGCAGCAATGAGCTGCAAGCCTGCCGGGAGGATCGCTAGCAGAACGCTAGCTCAACCTAGTGATCTTTGAGGGTACGCGACGGATTGCCCACCATCGCAACCGCGACAAGCGGATTGTCGGTGGGGCAAACGTCGCTCTCCTTTTTGGGGCAAGCTCCACAGAGCATGGGCAAGCCATCGGGTCCGCGCACGGTCTCTCCGCCGCAGGTGCCTTTGAGGGTACGCTCGGACAAAATAATGCCGATACTCATGCCGATCATGAGCAGGGCGAAGAGTCCAACACCAGCTAGGATCGTTGCCATAACATTGCCCCCTCTTGATGCGTGTGTAGCATTCGATCAGCGTCGACGCTATGGTTCTCTTTTTCTGGTGGTGTCCAAAGCGTATCCTTTTCGGTAACTCACACCTTAAGAAAAGGGGAGCGAGATGGTCGACGAGCAAGGAGTTGCATCGTGGTGCGCGGCGCAAGGATTCGCAGCGACTCAGGTGATATCCTTAGGCAGCCAGGCCAGCGGCCGGACCTATTACCGAGCGCTTACGCAGGACCAAAGTCGAGTGGTTATGCATACGCCACTCGAGGATAAACCGGCTGAGATCGGTGGCGATGTCGGCGGCGATGAGCTGCCATTTCGCCGGGTTCGAACATGGCTTGAGGCTCAAGATATACCCGTGCCCATAGAGTATGTTTGGGACCCGGTCGCGCGCCTGCTGATGATGGAAGATCTCGGTGATGAGACGCTTGAAGACGCGTTGTCGCATCGAACCCAAGGTGACCTTTACGGCGAAGCGGTCGATTTGCTCGCTCTTCTTCATGAGCGCACCAAAGACGCAGGCGCTGACGACTTACCAGGGCTTGCCAAGCGCTTCGACGCAAAGTTTTTGCGATGGGAATTGGATCATTTCCGAGAATATTTGATCGATGCCCGCCAAGGCTCCATGGAGCCAGAAAAGCGGGCTCAACTTGACCCAATCCTGCAGCGACTCGCCGAAGAGGTCGCCGCTATACCAGAAGGCTTTGTGCATCGCGATTATCAAAGTCGAAACCTGATGGCTTCGCCTCGAGGCTTGGTCGTAATCGATTTTCAAGACGCGCTGCGAGGTCCCTTCTTGTATGATTTAGTTGCTCTGTTGAGGGATTCGTACGTTGAGGTTCCTGAGCCCTTGTTGAGCGAGTTGCTCGAGCGTTACCGAACTCAGCGCAGCTCTATGCCGGATGCGGCGACCTTTAGACGATGGTTTGATCTTCAAAGTTTGCAGCGCAAACTCAAGGATTCCGGTCGCTTTGTTTATATTGATCAAGTCCGTGGAAACCCAAGCTTTTTGAAGCATATACCGTTAAGCCTAAAGTACGTAGATGAAGCTTTTGATCGTTTGCCAGAGTATGCTGATCTGCGCCGCTTGATTGCGCCTTTGGTTCCCGAATTAAGGGTTGTTTGACCATGGATGTGATGATTCTGGCGGCGGGTTTTGGGTCTCGTTTGGCGCCGTTGACTAAGCGACTACCCAAGCCATTAGTCGCTTGTGCCGGTCGGCGGTTGATCGATTGGAGTTTTGATTTGGTCGATCAAGCCCAGGCTGATCGGGTGGTCATCAACGCCCATCACCTCGGCGAAGAGCTGCAGCGTCGTGTGGCGCATCGCCATGGCGACCGGTTGCGTATTGATTGGGTTTGAAGACGAAATCCGCGGCACCGGTGGCGGCATCAAAGGCGCAGCTCATTTGTTTTCCGAGACCCTGCTTGTCGCCAATGCGGATATTTTGATCGAACTCGATGTGCGCGACATGAAGGCCGAACACATCTATGCGCAAGCGGCAGCGACGATGGCGGTGCATCCGGCACAGACCGAAGGATATGGAGTCGTTCGCCGAGACCAAGAAGGACGTGTGCGAGATTTGCGCGGCGGCGTCACTCGACTGGAGCATGGACTCTCGCCATCCCCGGTTCCGGGCGAGTCGCTGGTTC
>CACGMS010000100.1 GCA_902574205.1 uncultured Candidatus Hydrogenedens sp.
CGGCATTTTGCCTGATATCACCGTCGAGATTTCGCAGGTTAAGGGCTATTCTGATCGTTATCGAATGTTGGTTCGAGATCTCGGTCCTGGGATTATCAAGCGTCAGATCGGGCGCATTTTTGGTAAGTTGTTGTATGGTTCAAAGTTTCACCGTTTGAAACAGAGCCGTGGTCAGCAGGGGATTGGGATTTCAGCGGCTGGAATGTATGCGCAGATTACGACAGGTCGAGACATCGAGGTGATCTCAAAGACCGGTAAGCGACGACCCGCTCATAAAGTGCACATGCGTATTGATACGAAGCGCAATGAACCCAAGTACAAGTCGGAAGAGGAAATCGAGTGGGACTATGATCATGGCACGGAGATCGTCATGGTGATGACCGCCGTGTACAAAGGCGGAAAACATGGTGTTGCCGAGTTTTTGAGACAAACTGCACTGTCCAATCCGCATGCTCATATAGAGTTTCAACCGCCCAAGGGAAATCGGGTCATTTATGAGCGTCAAGTTCATGATTTGCCGGTTGAGCCGATTGAGATCCAGCCGCATCCGCATGGCGTGGAGCTCGGTATTTTGATGCGTATGATGCATGATACAAAGCGCAGGAACTTAACCGATTTCTTGCGTGAAGAGTTCTGCCGCGTGTCGGAGCGAGTGGCCGAAGAGATGATTGCTGCTGCGGCGAAAAAGATACCTGATCGTAGCCGTTCACAGTTGGTTCGTCGAAATCCAAAAATGATGGCGCGTCACGAGGCAGAGGCGCTGTATCAGGTCATGCAATCCACCAAGCTGATGTCGCCACCGACCAATTGCCTGAGTCCTATTGGACCCGACGCGATGATCAAGGGATTGTTCTCTTTGTTTGACCCGGGCGAGTACGGCGAGGATGAGTTTTTTGTCACGAGTGAGACGCGTTCACCCGCGGTTTATCGTGGGAACCCGTTTCAAGTCGAGGTGGGCATTGTGCATGGCAAAGGTCTACAGGGTGATACTCAGTCAGAAGTCTTTCGTTTCGCCAATCGGGTCCCCTTACAGTATCAGTTTGGAGCTTGCGCCGTGACGAAAGCGGTCACGTCGCTGAACTGGCGGCAGTATCATCTGCAGCAACCGCGAGGTGGACTGCCGGTAGGACCGATGGTCGTCGCTGTTCATATTGCATCGGGTTGGGTACCGTATACGTCGGAGTCAAAAGAAGCGATCGCCCATTATCCTGAGATTCTAGCTGAGCTAAGACTCGCTCTTCAGGTGTGTGCTCGGCGCTTGTCGCAACACATTAAGCGCAAGCGTAGGGCGGCAGATGAGCTCAAGAAACGAGCCTATATTTCTAATTACGTGGGACCCATCGCTGAGGCCCTTGATGAGATCTTGGGTTTGCCCGACGGTGAAACCAAAACGATTGAAGATCATCTCGAAGCGATTATTACCGAAACCCGAGGTGGGGAGGTGAAGGCATGAACAAAGCCAAAAAAGAGATCGCAAAAATGACGCCCGAACAGGCAGATAAGGCGACGGTTGATGCCATCAACAAAGTGGCGAAAGAGATCTATAAAGACATTAAGAAGGAGCGTGCACCCGAGCTGGTGAGTCCGCAGCGGTCGCTCAAAAATGTGTTACCTTTCCGCAAGCGTATTGGCTTTCTCGAGCTCGGTGATAAAAAGAAAACCCGAACGCTCTCGGTCAATACGGTCAAGACCTTTGCGCAAAGTCTCAAGATGATGGGGTTGAGTAAAGAACTCGTAGCGACCAATGATTTTGCCACGAAGAGGGACGCTTATTACCAAAGTAAGAATTGGGGCACAGCCGCCTTCAAGGATCAACCCGAATCCGATACCGTGATGGACGATATCGAAGCGATGATGAGTCGTTATGGGCTGGGGCGTGAGCATCTGCGTTATGTGCCTGACGAACATGGTGGAAGTGTTGCGGGTGCATTGAAGGTCCATGACCGAGATCTAGAAACGGGGGAGCCAGAGATCATTGATTGCACGCGCTTTGGCTCGGGCGCTTATTCGATCCCCTCGTGGGTTGAGCACTTAAACTTTGAGACCGATGCTGAGTTCATCTTGTGTGTTGAAACCGCAGGTATGTTTCAGCGCTTACAGAGTCACAAGTTTTGGCGAAAAAAGAATTGTATTTTGATCTCTTTGGGTGGGGTTCCTTCTCGCGCCTGTCGTCGCTTCGTACGGCGTTTGAGCGAGCAGGCTGATATTCCTGTCTATGCCTTTGTCGATTGTGATCCTTATGGGGTCGCAAACATCTATCGCTCGCTGAAAGTCGGCAGCGGCAATGCCGCCCATGTGAATCATCTTTTCTGTGTTCCCAAGGCACGTTTCCTCGGGGTGACTCCAGACGACATCAAGAAGTATAAGCTACCCACTCATCCTCTGAAGGATATCGACGTCAAGCGAGCCAACGACGCGCTGGAAAACGATCCATTTTTCAAAGCGCACCCGCGTTGGCAGAGCGCCATTAATCGTTTGCTCAAGATGGGTGTGCGCGCCGAGCAACAGGCATTGGCGCGGTGGGGACTCAACTACGTCATGGAAGAATACTTGCCAGAAAAATTAGCCAACCCTCAGCGTTTCTTGCCCTAAAATAAGCTGCGTGGCTTGCCACTGAGCTCGCTCTGTTCACGAAAGCGTTGTTTCGTCTCGTCTGTGAGTTTGTCGTCCATCTTGCCGAGGCAAAAATTCAGATAGCCGGGATCCACCTCGGTCAGGGGTAAGCCGATGTGTTTACCAAATCCAAGTCTGATGGTTTCTTGGTCTTCACGGTCCATATAAAGGTGGTAGCGAAAACGCCGGTCTTCGTCTTCGAGTTGCTCACGCATGGTTCGCTGCGCAGCGAGCGCTTGGTCGAGGTCAGCCGGGATTACACCTGCTTTGATCATGCCGCTTAGCACAGCGCCGGTGGCTTCGCAGTCCGCCGTGGCAGCGTGTGCATTGGTCAACTCATACCCATAGCGTGCTGCGACCGCTTCGAGCTTCCGCACTTTCCAATTTCGGTGATGCCAAGAGACGAAGATAAACGGATCAAGGACCTCATCGGGATTAATACGGTGAGCAAAACCGTGACGTTCGAACTCGGCGTTCATGATGCGCACATCGTAATTGATCGCATTGTAGCCACATAAAATCGGCGTATGGCCTTCAATCCCTTTTTCGACATGCTGCCAGAAGCGGTCACCGATCCCGTCGAAGGTCGCGCAGTCTTTGACATCCTCGTCGAAAATATTGTGAACCTGAGATGCGCCGATCGGAATAGGTACACCCGGATTGATTCTGATCTGTCTTGGGCGGGCGCAGCGCCGCCCCGCGGACCAATAGACGGCGCCGATTTCAACCACACGATCTTCGAGCACGTTGACCCCAGTGGTTTCGGTGTCAAAGATCATAACGAGTGACGAATCGATATCAGCACCCATGAAGGTCTCCTTGCATCAACGTTGAGTTAGCATTGCTTGGTCATGCTTGGAACCCTAGTCTACAAAGGGGTCTGACGTGAAAAAACGTGGCCGTTGCGAGTCGTCCCGGCCTTCGCTAAACTAAAAGCAGACAGGAGGGCCGCATGGCGGAGTCGTTGGCAGGTCATGCCAGCAGAGTAGCGGTGAGCTCGCGTGTGCCCGTGCACGCGAAAGCTCAGACTGCGACCGGTGCGCCGTCACTCAAAGCGCCCCAAGCACCCAATGCTAATCGTCTAGCGAGCGGTATCGACCAGGTCACGATCACGCCGATGCGGATCGAAACGCCCAAGGCAACGACCAGCGCCATGAACGCAAGTATGGCCGGCGCTAGCCTGACTCCAAGCAAAAGCTTTAGTCCTCGAGCGACTGCGAACTATGCGCAGCTTGGCGTCGAGCAGAAACGCCAAATGGTTCAGTTGTATCCCAAGGCGATACCCGAGCAGTCGGATTTGGTTGCGCCTCGTTTGGAAGAAGAGCGCGGACCCATGCCGTCACCGACAGCGGACACACGAGCGATACATGCGATGCGCCCATCGAAAGCGCCTGATGTACGAGCTGTCCCTGGGAATCCAGAGGCGACGGTGAGTAAGCTGCGTCCGATTCGTGACCAGCTTTCCCTCAAGGTGGGGCAGCTCAGCCCTGGTCAAGCGAGTGCCTTGATCGGTGCAGGCATGAATACCGCAGCGGCTCAAGCGGCTGTGGTCCACGAGAATATGGCGGAAACTCGCGAGCAGATGGCAGCAAGTCGTAAGCGTTTAAAGGCGATGCAAGATAGTCAACGCGAGCATTCCGTCCGGATTGCACGTCGTCTTAAGGTCAAGTTTGACT
>CACGMS010000101.1 GCA_902574205.1 uncultured Candidatus Hydrogenedens sp.
ATGTAGTGTTCATCAAGTTCGAAGCCGAGATAGTGTCTTTTGCACTGAATTGCTGCGATTCCTGTGGTCCCGGCACCAAAGAATGGGTCGAGCACTAGATCACCCTTGTACGTGTAGAGCTCGATGAGTCGTTGCGGTAGCGCAACTGGAAATGGAGCGGGGTGTCCAATGCGCTTAGCGCTCTCGGGCGCTATATCCCAGACGTCAAGAGTGGCTGCCATAAACTCTTCTTTTGAGATTGTATTTTCATACGGTAGGCCGAGCTGCTCGCGCTTTTTGCGACTCAATGCGCGATCAAAGCGCCCTTTAGAGGCAATGATGACTCGCTCGGTGACATCTCGTAACACCGGGTTTGCAGCGCTGCGAAATGACCCCCATGCGCATGAGCCCGAGGCGCCTGCAGCTTTACGCCAAAGAACCTCACCTCGCAGTAAAAGGCCCAATTCATCTTGCAAGATACGCGTCACGTCTGCGCTTAAACTTCGATAAGGTTTTCGCCCAAGATTAGCGACATTAACAGCGATTCTTCCGCCTGGCTCGAGGACGCGAGCGCATTCGGCGAAGACATCGTGTAAGAGGTTGAGGTAGGCAAGATAAGTGGCAGGAACAGCGCCCTCACCAAGCGCTGTTTCGTATTCTTTTCCCACAAAATAGGGCGGCGAGGTGACCACTAAAGCGACTGAGTTGTCGCTGAGCATATCCATTTGCCGAGCATCACCATGGATAATTTCATTACGTCGCTTTGAATTTTCGATCTGGTTATCGTTCGAAAGCGATGGAGCTTCAAAGCGCTTATAAAAGGCAGATGCATCATGCCCCTCGCGTTTGCCGGTACCGAAGGCTTTCGTTGAGGTACCACTGCGCTTTTTTGTGCTCATGGTCTGACCTCTGCCTGCTTCGCAGCTTGAGATCAATAGATGACCAAGCTTGACTTAGAGCGGGGCGATCTCGTCGTCACTAACTTGGATGGTTACAGGACCGATTCCTAAACTCACTCCACCTTTTTCATGACGTTTTTCTACGCGCCCGATGCGTCCAGCAAAAAGACCTGCGGTGATGCGCACGCGGTCACCGGTTTGAAATCGAGATTTAGCAGCTTCTTGGCGCTCTGCTTTGTGTTCCGCAAGTGCTCCGCACAGATCATTGCTTTGTGACCATTTAAGCGTTTGAAAGAGCGGGTCAAGTCGCGCAAGATCCGATTCGATTTTGTGCTGTATGTCGACATTAAAGTCGTCAGCTCGCCACCATATACACCAACCTTTGCCCAGTTGTTTGGGGATAACCAAATCTGCCGAGGTGTCTGTATCGCTGGGTGCTTCGATATTAGTTGAGGCACGGGCATCGCTAAGCGGGCGTACGAGTTTTTTGAGTGCTTCTTCGCCTTCGAAAGCATCAAGATAAGCGATTAGATTGCGCACATCTAAAGTGGCTTTTTGGTGCAGGATCATTCCCCAGGTTAAGCCGCTTTTATCGATTTGTACAAAGTGACTTAGGTGCTCATGAAAGGGGAGGACATCCAAAGCAAACGGACTGTTTAGATCAATTTGAGCACGCTGGCCATCGGGTCGAGTGCTTTGAGAAAATAGGACCATGTTTTGAACTTGGCGTCGGTTGGCTAAACAGGGTTCAGCCGGTGTACAGTCCCAGTCGCCGGCAAGCTGTTTTGCAAACTCAAGCATGTCTTGGCGTAAGTGACGTCGTTCCAGGGTGTATGCTGCACTGCGCTGCTTATTGGCGGCAAAGAGTGCCACGTGATCTTCGCTCGGCTGCCAAGTCATGGCTCCCCCGGTCCACCATCTCTGTCCACAAGCGATTCAGGTAAGAGTTGGCTGTATTGTTCATACAAGTCGCTGACATGTTCGGCATAACGTGTCGCAACAAGCCCCTGACAGCTTCCATGTTTTGCGTCTTTTGAGAACTCGCGTTGTGCAAGTAGCGGCAAGGTCAGGCTAATTCCTTGGTCCCATACTTCGATATCAAGACCCAAGCGGTCGGCTAGACGACGAGCGTCATCGACGTGTCCGTGCCCGACGTTGTATGAGGCGAGAGCAAACATGCGTTGATCATAAGGGCTGCTTGCTCGTTTAAATCGTCGCATTAATCGCTTTAGGTAGCGTGCAGCCGCTCGACTGGATTCCTTTGGATCGCTCGGGTCATCCAAACCGATTGCTTTGGCGGTAGCCGGCATAAATTGAAACAACCCCTGAGCGCCTACACTGCTTGTTGCAAACCGGTTTTGTGCCGACTCAACCATCATCACGGCAGCCAATAAGCGCCAGTCAATACCGTACATTTCCCCCGCTGTTCGAAGGTCTGAATCCCATCGCGTAATTCGTTGAGCTAGATCGGTACGTACCCACGGACGTGCACGCATTCTCATTTGGGTAGGCGCGGCGAAATAACGAGCGTGCAAAGCTGCTTGTAACCGCGGCTTGAAACCCTGAGAGAAGAATTTTTTAAGGCTTGGCTCAAGCTGTGGCTTTGCTGCGTTGAACCACCACTGCACGGGTTTGGATGCGCCCATGCCATGAACAAGGACAAAGCGCGGATCAAACACGACAAAAGCTTCCCCGTGTCGTCTGTTAACCGCAGCAGCGATTCCCTGTTTTGACGGAATTTTTGCTGTATTTTGAAGAAGCTCCCAGTCGTTGTTGGCGTCAACTACCTCTTGTATACAGGGTGGAGCACACCACCGAGTGAGGTCTTTAGTCGTTTCTGCTCCCGCACGAGTTTGAACGTGTTTTGGTGCGTGCCCACGCCAGCCGACAACAACCGAATCGGTGTGGCTATAAACCGGGCCAGGTCTCCACTTAGGATGACCGGTCCAAGGTTCGGAGGGAATCCAAAGATCGATTTCATTCGCTTCAATCAGCGAGTTAAGTTGCCTGTCATCGGTGACGATCCGAATTGAGATTCTACGATCAAGGTGTTTCGCAAAGCGAAGAACAAGATCATATTCAAAACCGCGTGGTCGGCCTCTGTAGATGAAATAATCAGTGAGGCTTTTTCGTATGGCCACACGGAGCGCATTATCTGTTTCTTTGATGGGAGCAGGAGGAGATGACGTGCTTTGGTGTGTTTGAGGTTTGATCGGATCCGGTGTGGATTGGTAGCAGCCAACGATGACCATCATCATAATTAAACCCAGGGTAGGCGCGGCTTGCTTGACCATGTTAGCGCCTCTTTCGGGAAAGCGATGAAGATGAACAATCGAACTGTTGGCTTTGTTTGCGGTCTAGCGTTTAGCGCATACGTCGTCGCTTGTACTAGTGTGCCCACGGTATCATCGTCATCTTCTGCGGTCATGCCCGGGTACAACCAGGCTGACCGATCCGTTGATCAGCAACCGAAGACCCCGGCGAAAGAGGAGCAGCCGAACACCTCATCAACGACATCTAGCTCGACCGAATCGATGGAAGAACCGACTAATAATCCGTCTGATTTACAGCCGCTTGCGCCACGATGGGTGGAATTATTCGCTGGAGACACAGATACGTTAATTGAGGCCATTGACCAGGCCGACCAAGCTACCCTTGAGCAGTTGGTTGGCCAGCCGCCGGGTCCCGGGCAGCAGATAGCCCAGCTGCGCCTAGCGATGATGCTTTTGCATCGCGGCGTAAAAGCAGAGCTTCCTGACTCGGTACCCGCGCCACTCAAAGCTGTTCTTGAGCGCACGCGCAAGCTACAGACTCAAATCGGTCAATCACGACCCCGGCGAGTCGGTCTCTTGTTGCCTCAGGACCGTCCATGGGGTGAGGTTCTTGAGAAAGCCTTTCGGTTTGGGCTCGGTTCATCGACGGTAGAAATTGTGGTCGCTAGCTCACAGAACCCTGAGGCTGGCATGCGAGAGTTGATTCTCGAACAGGGGGTGAGTCTGGTCGTTTGTGGGCCGTTTTTGAAACGTGCCCATCGCGCAGCGGTAGTGGCTCAACGGTTTCGGGTGCCTTTGATCAGCTTAGCGCGTGAGCCAGGGTTATCAGAACTGGGTGATTCCGTCTTTCAGGTCGGACTAACCAATGAGGCGCAGATCGATCGTTTAGTCGCTGGTGCGATGGAGCTGCGCGGGTACACGCGGTTTGCTGTTTTGTTCCCTCGTACGGCGTCAGGCTGGAAGGCGTTGAAGCGATTTACCGATCAGGTTGAGGCGCGCGGGGGTCAAGTCAGCATTAAGCAACCTTACCCGCGCGGAGAGACGACATTTACACCGCTAATTAGCAGCATGGTCGGTCGCGATGCAGCGGCGCTTAAT
>CACGMS010000102.1 GCA_902574205.1 uncultured Candidatus Hydrogenedens sp.
GATAATCAGTTTGGTAATGAGCACTTTTTTGTGCTCGATAAGGATCCATTTCCTGGCGAGTTTTTCGGCAACTGCCGCGGTGGTTCCCGAGCCTGCAAAAGGGTCGAGCACCAGGTCGCCAGGTTCTGTGCACATATTAAGTATTCGTTGGACGAGGCGTTCCGGCTTTTTTCCTTGCGAAAACGGGCTTTGACCTTCGTACCCGACCCCATGAAAGGTTATATCAGTCCATAGGTTGGTCAGCATTTTAGTCGGTCGATTGCGACCATTAATGGGTCGTACTTTGTTGCTGTAAAAGGTCATTTGGCGACCACCGCGCAGGTAGACGTTGGGTGCGTCTGATCGCTCAAGGCACATGACGCGTTTGGGTTTTTTCACGCTCTTTTTAGCGAGCGTCTTGATTCGCTCTCCAGCCTTGTCATTGACGCGTGTGCTTTGGAAAACCGAGTGGGGATTCGCCAGCGCATAATCGGCGAGCTTGCGTTCAAATAAAACGCCGAGCTCTGCTCGAGCCGCACGCACCGATTTGTACCCAAGCGAATGGGCGATGAAGCGAGGAAAGCTTTCGATTTTCCACTTGTTGACTGGGTCTTTGGGGTTGGTCACAACGTTTCGATAACAGGGATCGTATTCAGCCTGCGAGTATTGAGGGAAGTATTTGAAGTTCGACCTGTCTTTGGCGTAGATCAGCAGATATTCTGTTTGATTAAACGGCAGCGCATTGCTTGATCTTAACCCTGAGGGTTCTGCGGTTTTCAAAATCACCATGTTCAGAAAGTTGGCTGCGCCGAATGCTTTGTTTGCAGCAGATTTAGTGACCACAAGGCTCCGGTCATCCGAATGAATAAAGGCCGCTCCAGTCGTCTTAACTAAAGCCGCACTAAGCGTCAGGCATTCATCGAGTTGTTGCGCAAACTGGTTTAGAGCCTGTCGGCTTTTCGATTTTGGCTTTTCAGGATCGATAATTAGACATTGAACAGCTGATGCCAGGCTATCATTAAGGTGTTTGATTGCCTTGATGTTATCGCTGTGTATAACCAGATTTCCGATGGGGTGTGAGACCATTCTCTTGGGGTTCCTTGGTGTTGCTGAGGCACCGTAAACCCAAAGTTGCGCGTCTTCTAATCGCCCCGTTGATTTTTAAGGTCCAGAGCAACATCTTCGATCATATCTTCTTGACCACCGACCGTTTTTCGTCGGCCTAATTCAACCAATATATCTCGTGCGTGCAGACCATATTTACGTGCCGCTCGGTCGGCGAAGAGAAGAAAGCTTGAGTAGACGCCAGCGTAACCCAAGACGAGCGAGTTTCGGTCCACTCGAACGGTGTGGGCAGGCGGGCGTTCCATCAACGGGACGACCAGATCCTCAGCCACATCCATCAGTTGATAAAGATCACAGCCGTGATCGGCGCCCATCCGTTCAAGGACTGCGACCAGAACCTCCATGGGCGTATTGCCGGCGCCTGCTCCCATGCCAGCAGCGCTTCCATCAATACGTGATGCCCCAGCTTCGATGGCGGCGATCGAATTGGCGACACCCATGGCCATATTATGATGCCCATGAAATCCGACTTCGGTATCAGGATGAAGTCCTGCGCGTAGTGCTTCAATACGCGCTCGAACATCTTCAGGAAGCATGTAGCCAGCCGAGTCAGTACAGTAGATCGTTGTGGCGCCTTCGTTTTCCATGATCTTGGCTTGAACCAAGAGGTCCTCTGCAGAGATCATATGCGCCATCATCAAAAATCCGACGGTATCGACGCCAAGCTTACGACTCATTCCAATATGTTGGCCGGAGACATCTGCCTCCGTGCAATGAGTCGCTACGCGCAAGCAGGAAACACCGCAATCTACCGCCATTTTAAGGTGGTCGACCGTGCCGATTCCCGGCAGTGTTAGCGCGGATACTTTCGCATTTTTCATGCGAGGAACAACGGCTCTGAGATAGTCTTCGTCGCTGTGTGCGGCAAATCCATAATTGATCGAGGCGCCACCTAGACCATCACCGTGGGTGACCTCAATGAGTGGAATACCAGCTTGGTCCAACCCTTCGGCAATGGCGATCATTTCATCGACTGAGATCTGATGTTGTTTGGCGTGCATGCCGTCGCGCAGACACATGTCATGGAGCACAACTTTCATTCCTTGAAGACTCATCAGGAAGCCTCCTTGCGCAAACTCGCAATCAGCTCTCCTGTGCGCAGAGCCGCTGCCGTCATGATGTCGAGATTTCCTGCGTATTTGGGTAAAAAGTCGCCTAGGCCGGTCACCTCCATAAACGTCGATATTCGATGCCTGCCGTCAGCGAGCTCCTCGAAAACGGGGCCGTTTTTTAGGATATAGCCGGGTACATAGGTTTGGACCTCTTTGACCATGGCTTCAACGGACGCCCGCACGGCAGTTTCGTCAGGCTTTTCGTCGACGACGCAATGAATGGTGTCGCGCATCATAATTGGCGGTTCAGCAGGGTTGATGACGATAATCGCCTTGCCCACTTTTGCACCGCCGACGCGTTCAATCCCCGCGGCGGTCGTGCGCGTGAATTCGTCAATATTGTTACGCGTACCGGGACCGATCGAGCGTGAAGCGACGGTGGCGATAATTTCTCCATAGGCGACCGGATGCACTTGATGCACCGCTGCCACCATCGGAATCGTTGCCTGGCCGCCGCAGGTGACCATGTTCACATTGTCGAGCGACTCATTCACTTGCTGCGCGAGATTGACCGGCGGAATGCAGTACGGACCAATCGCCGCAGGAGTCAGATCAATACAGGTCACACCAAACGGTTTGAGTCGCTCGTAGTTGACTTTGTGGACATAAGCAGAGGTCGCATCAAAGGCCAGATCGATGTCTTGTGCGCCGCCTGCTTCAATCAACCCATCGACGCCCTTTGCCGTCGTCTGAAGACCGAGTTTAGACGCTCTTTTTAGTCCTTCGGATTCGGGGTCAATACCGACCATCCAAATGGGTTCAACCCATTCAGATCGAAGCGCTTTATACAGAAGATCGGTTCCGATATTGCCTGGACCGATAATCGCCGCTTTTAGCTTGGTCACAACCATTCTCCGGTCGCTAATTGGGCATGCCCTAGCAGGCAGCGCAAGAGGCGCTAAGGTGCGAGCGTCAAATCGTTCGCGTCGCGAGGTAAGAGTTTGCGATGCTCAAAGCTGTAATGCGCAATTCCCGTGATTGAGGTGAAGCGCACTCCGGTTTGTCGCAGGAACAAACTACCGTCTGCTAGGTTGCGAACAATCAGGTCATCCATCCACAGTCCGGTGAAGATCTCGATTTGACCGTAGTCGTTGTCCGGTCCGTCCGGGTTTGGGTTCATGATTTCAACATTTTCAACCGTTACCAATACGCCTTCAAGAGCTTCCGCTTGATTACCGCCATCAGCGATGTCTTGCGGGGAGACAGTGACGGCGTCGGGGACGGCGACAGGCGCTCCAGGAAGAACGGTCACCGTCGCATCGGTGAGCTCGCTTAGGTTGAAATACTCAACATAGGTGGCTTGCACATCAACGCGAGCACCACGTTGCCACTCGGGTGGGCTATCACCGCGGTTGTAGACATAGATACCTTGATTGGCGCCGCTTCCTTGAGCGATCCAAAAGCCGCGACTCTCGGAGACTGCAGTAATCACCGCTCCTCGGATAAGTACCGCCGTGTCTTCAGCGACATCACCGCTGCGAATTTCAGCGATTGAAACTTCTGGTGCGGGGCATGGAGTCGTCCCTGGATTCGCGATTTGTGGACAAGCATCGCATGCATCGCCATGTCCATCGTCATCAGCATCTTGTTGCTCGGCGTTGGCGATTAGTGGGCAATTGTCCTCGTTGTCGCCGATCCCATCGTTGTCGCGGTCACGCGTGTCGGGACAGGGGGGCTCGCCGGCTGCAAACGGACAGGCATCGCAAGCATCACCAATACCGTCTTGGTCGAGGTCGGGTTGAACCCCTTCGTGCATGGGTCGGATGGGGTTGAAAATATTTGGACAGTTGTCGTCGTCATTATTGATACCATCGCCGTCTTGGTCGTCGGCGCTTATCTGTCCGGTGTATGCGTTGGAGTCGCCAAACCGATCCCCTTCTCGACGGAGTGGTTCACAGGTGGGTTCATGCATCGGTGTATCGCAACTAAACAGAGGGTAAAGCATATCGCCCTGGCTTTGCAGTTGGCTAAGATCTTTA
>CACGMS010000103.1 GCA_902574205.1 uncultured Candidatus Hydrogenedens sp.
GCTTCTAGAACCTCAATAGCCTGACGAAGTGGCGCCGAATCTTTAGGCGAAAAGGGAACAGGAATCCGTTCTAAGACAGCGCCTGCCATATGCCGACGAATCGCCAGAAACTCACCCGCAATCGCTAGTAGCTCTGGGATCCCTTGCGATTGATTGAGCAAAGGCGTCAGTAAATTCGGTCCACCTGAAACAAGAAAGGATCGCACAATGGTCCCGCGCCCTTGAGTCCGCTCGATTAAGCCCTCGCCTTGTAACAACGTCAACGCGGTCCGAACGGTTACGCGTGCGACCCCCAGTTGCGCAGCAAATCTGCGTTCATCGGGAAGCTTCTTGCCTGCGGGCAGCTCGCCATCAACGATCTGTTGGCGAATGGCAGCGGCGACCAAGTCGGGTCCACCGGTTCTTTTACGAAGCGTCGCGCGAAGTGCTTTGAGCGGCATACGATCAACCCCACCAATTTAATTGGTCCTACCTTCGACGCGTTGAAGTCAGTATTTTAGTTAGGATGGGATCGAACTAAGGATCGCTTTGATTCAGAAGCTCATGCAATACTCTACCCTCAGCGAGGGCAGGATGAATCGTCCCTAAAGCGGCTGAAAGTGTGGGAACTAAATCAATAACGTTGATCACTTGATGATAGCGCCCGCGACGAATTCCAGGCCCGCTGATGATCAACGGCACCTGCCGGTCATAGGCATATCCAGTGTAATGATTCGCTGGCGTTTTGTCGGGCAAGACAAAGGGTGCAGCCAGACCGATCACATCGCCTGACCGACCGGCAATAAACTGGTTCTTTAGCTGCTGCCCCCAACGTCCAGGCGGCAGCACCCCAGCTAAAACCTGATGTCGAGTCGCCGCCATCATGACGCCGCTCTCCTCCGTCAACAGCTCGGCAGCTGCAGCCTCTAAACGCCGCAACGGAATGGCGCGCACAGCGGCCAGCCGTCGATTGATGAAGAGGTTCAAATCCTCCATGCCAACAAACCAAGTCTGTCCGGCGCCAGGGCGTCCAAACAAAGACCCCATCCTCGCTTCCATACGGGCTCTGATCTGAGCGCTGTCTTGCCGAATTGAGGGTAACCCCTTTGCGCGTGCATACTCAACTCGAGGACCGACTCCATGATCGCCCGTCACACTAATCAAGACACTGTCTAGTCCACCGGGGATAGCTTGTTCGAGATGATTGAGCAGGCGCGCTAACGAACGATCGGCGTGGAGGAACATCGCCTCCATAATCGCCGTATTGGGGCCGGTCTGCCGGCCGACTTTACCGAAGCCCGAAAAACCAATCCAAAGCGTATCGGGGACGTTATCTTGTCCCAAACCATGCGCTCGAATCGCACCCTCAACGACCTCTAAGGTGTATTCATCGGCGTAAGGCGTGGACAAGGCCGCCTGATGACCTGTTTTGGTCTCTATGCTCCCCTGAATCGGCCCCTGGTCAGATCGACCAGACGAGCTTCTGTAGTCAAAACGATAGGCGCTTTGCGCTTGCTCAGCGCGTTGAGCATTGATTTGACCGAGCCATTGAGGGCGCCGACCATCCTTGAGGTAGTAGCGACTACTCGTCCACGCCCCATCAAAACCCATCCAATAGGCACCGTCGGCTCGATAACCACCCATGAGAATCGCTGCGCTATCGTTCATTGCGACGGCTATCGACTTTGAGCGTGGGTCATGACCCTTGAGTGTATCACCAAAGGTAGGACCACGCAGATTGCGCGGCGAGCGCCCATCGAATGGATCGTTCGATTCCGCTCCGATGACCGCTGCATTTACATCCTCAACGCAGTACGCTCTGCGGTCACCCTCATACCAGTGGTCGCGCACCACACCATGCCGATACGGCCAGGCACCTGTCGAGATACTCGCATGCCCAGGACCTGTCATCGCCATCAACACGTCATGCTCGGTGATCGGAAAATAGGCACCACGCCGAATCAACGCCTGAAACCCACCATGACTGCCATCGGATTGAACAGCAGGCAGCAACCGATCGCCAAAGCGACCCAGATAGTCGGCGCGCAGCTGATCGAAAACCACGGTAACGACTAATCTGGGCTGGCTTGGCGAAGGACCAGCCAGCCGAACGACCGAGTGCCCGTGCGAACAAGCAAGGCTCGAAGCAAACACAAACACGGCCAACGAGGTGCGCATAAAGAAGTCCTTTAACGACGATTTTGCAGTGCCTTAGTTCGCCCCAACCAAGCAAGTACGTCGGCCTAAATTTGATCCGCCAAACGAAGTCGCATCCGACATCCGACCGATAGCTCGCACCCCACAAGTCAAACCACCGATACTGACAGCGATTCGCTCCTTAGCTGGAGCACGATTTAGGAGTACATCATGTCCTGTCACCGTATCGACCTTGCCATTCACGAGGGTATGCTCGCCGTCATCACCTTGACCTTTGGTCAATCGCTTGAGGCTGACGAAGCATTGCTTCTACGTGAAGACACCTTAGATCGACTCGATCGTGTCGCTGGAAGACCCGCCGCGGTCCTCCTTGATCTGCGTGGTTTGTTCGAAATCGACGCCCTTGCGCTCGAGGTCCTCAACGGCCTCGAAGAGCGCACTCGGCGCTACGTCAATCTCGTTGACGTGTGTCACGTGGTCCGCCAAACGCCAGAGCTCGAAGCGATCGTGCAGTCCAAACTCACCGAGGGCGAACGTCCTTCGCCGATGTTCGAAACCTGTGCCGAGGCCATTGGCTTTCTGACGGGCGCCGAAAACGACTTCGAGACGTCGGTCGCTTAAACCGAACTCATGAATGGTTCATCGAGCCATACACAGCAACAAACCATACCGGTTGTCGACCTAGCCGCTTGGCGGTCCGGCGATGTGGGCTTTGCTCAAGAACTCGGCCAGGCGCTTGAAGCCTACGGATTTGTCGCTGTTGAAAATCATGGAGTCCAGGCGGAGACTCGGGCGAAAGCCTTAACCCAAGTTCAAGCGCTCTTTGACCTCGATGACCCCATTAAGAACAGCTACGAGCGTCCGAAACATGGTCGACAGCGTGGCTACACACCGCGGGGAGTCGAGCGAGCCAAAAACGTCTCAATTGGTGACCTTAAAGAGTTCTGGCATATCGGCCCGGAGCTCGACGAGGACTCGGAACTAGCGGCTACGATCGGGGCTAATGTTTGGCCGCACGAGCTGCCCGAGTTCAAATCGGCCATGCTGACCTTCTACGACGAGCTCGAGCAATGCGGACGTGCGTTGTTTGAAGCCTTGGCGTATTATCTCGAGGTGCCACCGACCACATTCACGGACATGCTCAATGGCGGCAACACCGTCTTGCGAAGCATTCACTACCCGAAACCTGAAGCGAATCATACAGCGAGCGGCGGCGTCTGGGCTGCAGCGCACGAAGACATCAACATGATGACCTTGCTCTCGGAAGCCACTCAGCCCGGCCTCGAGCTGCTCACACGAGAGGGCGAATGGCTGCCCATTCACCCGGTCCCCGGTCAGTTGATCGCTGACACCGGTGATATGTTTCAGCGGCTGACCAATGGACGTTTTCCTGCGACCACTCACCGCGTTGTTGCGCCGCCCGAACAACGAAGTGCGCGCTATTCCATGCCCTTCTTTATTCATCCTCACCCCGATACCCTGCTCACACCGATCGCCGCCTGTGCCGAAAACGCAGGAGGCTTACGCTATGAACACATCAGCGCACACGAGTATTTACAAAACCGTCTACGGGCGAACCAGGTCTTACGCGAGAATTCGAGAATCTAAGATTCGCTAAGCGCGGATCAGATCCGCCGCCTTTTCACCGATCATGATGCTCGGTGCGTTGGTATTACCACCAATCACGTTCGGCATAATCGAAGCATCGGCAACGCGCAGGCCCTCGATACCCATGACCTTCAACTCTGGGGTGACCACTG
>CACGMS010000104.1 GCA_902574205.1 uncultured Candidatus Hydrogenedens sp.
GACCGATTGTTGATCACTAATCGTTTGAATCGATAGGACACGATGTCCTTGAGACTTTGCCCAATGGATGAGCGTCGTCGAATTCGTATCAACCGTTGATCCCTCGAGGATCTCATCCCCAATAATCAGAACGGCGACCTGCTTTGCTGTTGCCATGGGGAGTCCTTGTGGTGCCGAAGGGCGGACTTGAACCGCCGACCTACGATTTATGAGACCGTCGCTCTAACCAGCTGAGCTACTTCGGCATAACCGCTGGCTCCCTAATGGGGTTGGTGCCGAAGGTCAAAAGGCTTTTGCTTTTGGTTTATTCTGTTCCCATCAAAAATCGGCTTGGACGACTTCTTTAGCGTGATCTAGAATCTGTGCAGGAATCGACTAGCCGATAACCATCACCTGGCTATAATTCGATCGAGATTTGTGAGGTTTTGATGCCGAAGATCGCGGTGGCGCAACTGTGCTCAACGCCGGATAAAATCCACAATTATGCGTGCGCCGAGCATTATGTTGCCGAGGCTGCGAAAGCGGGTGCTCGTTTGATCGCATTACCAGAGAACTGGGCGTATATTGGGCCGGAAGAGGCGAAGCAGGGCGCCGCAGAGCCGCAGGACGGACCATCGTTCGCTTTATTGAGTCAACTCGCCCGCAGACATCGGATTTGGATTTTAGGCGGGACGGTTCTTAGGCGAAGTGGTTCGGTTGAAGAAGGACGCCCCACGAATCATTGTACGGTATGGGACGATCAAGGAGTTTGCCGCGCAGCCTACGATAAAATTCATTTGTTCGACGCAGCGATTCCAGGAGGGGCGGTATTTCAAGAAAGCGCTCGCATTCAGCCAGGTATTCAGCCGGTCATTGTTGATACACCGGTGGGCTGTTTGGGTCTGAGTGTGTGTTATGATCTTCGATTTGCCTGGCTTTATCGAGCGATGGCGCATGCCGGTGCGACCTTGTTTGCTGTACCTTCGGCCTTTACGAGACGGACTGGCCCTTTGCATTGGGAGCCGTTGTTACGAGCACGCGCTATCGAAAATTTAGCCTATGTTTTGGCCCCAGGCCAGGTGGGTGAGCATTGCGAGGGGCGTCGGTCCTATGGTCACTCCATGGTCGTGGAACCCTTTGGTGCTGTTGTGGCTCGCGTCGTCGACGAGCCGGGCTTGTGTTTGGCTGAGGTGGACCCCGAGCGCCTCAACAGGCTAAGGGCTCAGTTGCCGGTTCAAGATCATGATCGGTTCGAGTCGTGCCTGGGAGTTAAGCGAACATGAGTTATTCGCTCTATACAGTCTTTCAAGACCATCGCGACCAGCTCGTAGCCCAACTGGCAAAGACAGTGTCTAAACAAGCGCCTGATTTTGCCAAACTTGGCAAGCAACGCCTCAAGGAAGATTGCGAATATCTTTTTGATGGAACTGTCGATCGGATTTGCACCGGTGATGAAGGCGGCTTGAGAACGTTCTTTGGTTATTTAGTACGCCGTACATCAGCGGGATTTGAGTTCGCAGAGGCGGCTCGTGCGGTTCTGGCAACGAACGCGGTCATGCGTCAGTTCCTGCAAGCGGCATATCGAGAACAGGTCATTGGCGGCGGGCGGGGAGCCTATGAAGAGGCGATGAGTGCCGTAGAAGAGGGCTGTAACGAAGCTGTCATAGTGCTTTGCGATGTCTTTCAGCATCATGTCGAATCGCGTGTCGCTGAGCACAACGAAGACGGCAAAAAGCTTGGTGACGATTTCAATCGTCTCATTCTTTTTAAGGGATGATCGATCGGCAAGACGGCGCCAACGACCCTTTACTGGCACCACTCAATGAACAGCAAAGAGCCGTGGTTTGCGCTCCGCAAGGTCTTGCTCGTTTGGTCTTAGCCGGGCCAGGTTCGGGTAAAACACGAACGTTGGTCCATCGTGTCGCTCAACTGATGCGCACTGGGGTTCCAGCAGAGCGAATTTTGTTGGTCACTTTCACCAACAAGGCGGCGCGGGAAATGATGGCGCGCTGCGAGCAACTGTGCGGTTCCTCGGCATGGTCATTAATGGGTGGTACCTTTCATGGATTAGCAGCAAAGATCTTACGACAATATGGTTCGGCCTTGGGTCTCGATCCTGAATTCCGAATTTTGGATCGAGCGGACACCGAGGATCAACTTCGTGCAGCGGTGAATGATTTGGGATTGGACCTCAGGCGAGATGGCCTCCCGCGTGTGCGGACGCTATGCCGGATGTTTTCGGCGTCCGTTCAGCGTGAACTCGACCTCGGAGCTACCATCGACCTTCGCTGGCCCCAGTATCATCATCACCTAGGATTGATTCAGACCATCGGCGCTCGATTCGTCGAGCGTAAACAAGAAGCAGGAGTGCTTGATTTTGATGATCTTTTGGTGGGCTGGAGTCTACTTGCAGACCCGCCAGCAAGTGCTGAGCCGGCGGTTCATCAGACCTCGCAGGCTTTGCGTGAACGCTTTGTCGAAGTTTTGGTTGATGAATACCAAGATACGAATGCGATACAGGGGCGTATAGCGGACCACATGGCGAGCATAGGGAATGGACTGACTGTTGTCGGTGATGATTGTCAGGGTATTTATGGCTTTCGCGGAGCTGATGCTCAAAACTTGGTGGGTTTTCAACAGCGGTTTGATGCGGCTGAACGCTTACTGCTTACCGCCAATTATCGCTCGACTCCCGAAATTCTCAGTCTTGCTAACCTCAGTATCGCGCACAACAGGACGCAGCTTGAAAAGATGCTTGAGCCCGAGCGCACAAGCTTGGGTCTGCCGCCCTGGGTCGTTCAGTGCAAAGATCGTGAGGAGGAAGCTCGCTTCGTTGTGACTCGGGCGCGTGAGCTCCAAGCGTCGGGTATTCCTTGGTCTGAAATTGCCGTCCTCTATCGGAGCCATGCGCTGAGTACGGAAGTTCAAGTTGAGCTCGCCAAGCAGAGTATACCCTTTGTCGTGCGTAGCGGGGTCCGCTTCTTCGAGCAGGCGCATGTTAAAGACGTCCTGGCTTTCGGTCGGGCAACGATGGGCGATGAATTCGCGTTGCGTCGTGTCTTGTTGCTCTATCCTGGGGTGGGCCCGGTCAGTGTTCGAGGTGCTCTTGAGAGGGCAAGCGTTGACGATCGGTTTGGCCAAATGGCGAAGACAGCGAGCGGGATTTCAAGGCGTGGTCTTGAGCAGGCGGCTGATGTGCTCGCTGGTATGATCGAGCGAAGCGCCGATGGCCCGAGCGCACAACTCGCGTTCTTAGTTGATCATTATCGCCAGGCTTTCGTTCAACGGTTTGATGACTCCAATCAACGAAGCGAAGACCTTGAAGAGTTGATTCGATTTGCACAGGGGTTTGAGACCATGAACCAGCTTTTCGCCGACCTTCCTGTCGTCGACCAGACCACTCGAAATGGCGACTCTGGCCCTGCTTTGGTGCTGAGTTCAATTCATCAATCCAAAGGTTTAGAATGGAAGCGTGTTTTTGTTTTGAGTTTGGTTGAAGGTCACCTGCCCCACGCGGCAAGCTTCGCTGAAGTCGATGGTGTCGATGAAGAGCGTCGATTGTTTTATGTCGCTATAACCCGTGCGGCAGACGAACTCTACCTGACCTATGCCCAGCGAGCAGGTCATGGTCGCGTGCAAACACCGAGTCGTTTTTTGTCCGAGTTGATGGTCGATACAGAACCACCCTTTACGATGGTGCGACCCAGTTTTAGCTGATCGATCCAATCGATTATGTGCCGTCAGGTCAGTGAGTCGTCGACTTTTCTGTTGCAGCGGTGGCGCAGGCCATATACCCCCCCC
>CACGMS010000105.1 GCA_902574205.1 uncultured Candidatus Hydrogenedens sp.
CTTCGTTGAGATGTTTGTGGGGGTGGGTGCCTCGCGCGTCCGTGACCTGTTCGAGCAAGCCAAGAAGCATGCACCGTGTATCGTCTTTATTGATGAGATCGATGCGGTCGGACGGCACCGAGGCGCAGGTTTAGGTGGAGGGCATGATGAGCGTGAACAGACGCTCAATCAGTTGCTGGTTGAAATGGACGGCTTCGAAGCAAACGAAGGCATCATTATCGTCGCAGGAACAAACCGCCCCGATGTTTTGGATCCGGCCCTGCTCCGACCGGGGCGATTCGATCGCCGTGTGACGGTTCCGCTGCCCGATCTCAAGGGGCGCGAAGCGATTCTGAAGGTTCATACCAAAGAGGTGCCTTTATCGCCCAAGGTCGAGATTCCTGTCATTGCGCGCTCGACGCCTGGATTTTCGGGTGCAGACCTTGCGAACTTGATCAATGAGTCCGCTCTACTCGCAGCCGTGAACGATGCACAACGCGTGGAGCCTGAGCATGTCGAGTCGGCTCGAGACAAGATCACCATGGGCTCGGCAAGGCGCTCGATGGTGATGAGCGATGACCAACGTCACGCAACGGCGGTCCACGAAGCAGGACACGCTGTGATTGCGTTCTACACCGAAGGCGCCGACCCCTTGCACAAAGTCACGATCATTCCGCACGGGCGCGCCCTCGGTGTGACCATGCAGCTTCCGGAAGAGGATCGCTATTGCGTCAATCGTAAAGACACGAAGACTCAGATCAAAGTTCTGCTGGGCGGTTATTTAGCCGAAAAAAAGTATTTCGGCGAAGAGGGTACAACAAGCGGCGTCAGCAATGACCTCAAGCGTGTCAAACAGATTGCAACGCGCATGGTGAGCGAGTTTGGGATGTCCAATCTCGGACCAATTTTCTTCGGCGGTGAGGGAGATGAAGTCTTCCTTGGTCGGGAGATGGCGACTCGATCGACGAATCAGAGCGATGCGACGACTCGGGAAGTTGATCAAGAGCTTCGAAAGATCATTGAAGGCTGTTATGATCAAGCAGAGCTTTTGCTTGAGGAGCGGGGGCGTGAGCTCGAGCTCCTGACCCAAGCTCTGTGTGACTATGAGACGGTCTCAGGCAAAGAGGTCGAGTATCTGTTTGAGCATGGTGCGATGCCAGAGCGTCCCAAGCCTGAGCCTGAGCCTGAACCTGAAGCGCCGTCTGTTGCTGCCTCAGAGGTCGAATCGTCGGATGATTCTGATGCCACAGGTGATATGGGTGGGGGTTTGCTGCCGAATCCGGCATAGCAGCGTTGGATAGGTCTCAACCCCCTTGGGTGAGTAGTGACGATCCGGTCATCATGGGGATTCTCAATCTGACCCCTGATTCGTTCAGTGACGGTGGTGAGCTCAGCGATGTTGATGCTGTGTTGCGACGCGCTGAGCGGATGGCGAGCGAGGGCGCAACGCTGCTCGATTTAGGAGCCGTCAGTACGAGACCGGGGGCTCTGGCTGTCTCGCAAGATGAAGAAATGCGTCGGTTGTTACCGGCTATTGAAGCGCTCAAAGAGGAGGAGTTTGCGCCCTTAAGTATCGATACCTTTCGGCCGGAAGTGGCAGTGGCTTCGCTCGATTTGGGCGCGAGCATGATCAATGATGTTCGAGGCGGAAGAGAGCCGGGTATGCTTCAGGTCTTTGGTACTTATCAGCCATGGATCTGTTTGATGCATATGAAAGGCTTGCCTCAGACGATGCAGACTGGATCTATTGCGTACGATGAGGTCGTCGTTGATGTCGGTTCCTGGCTCGCTGATGCGGTCAGCCGTGCCGTCGAGGTGGGGGTTCCGAAACAGCATATTCTGGTCGACCCGGGGATTGGTTTTGGTAAGACAGATGAGCATAACTTAGCGTTAACGCATGGGTGTAACCGGATTCAGAGCTTATCGGGGTGTCCGGTTCTTTACGGTGCATCGCGTAAGAGTATCGTGGGGCGAATTGCCGCTGTAGAGGATCCGCAACGACGCGTCCCGGGCAGCTTAAGCCTAGCGGGAGCAGCCTATCGGGCGGGTGCGCGTGTCTTTCGGGTGCATGACGTGGAGCAGACGGTTCAGTTTTTAAGGCTCGAGCGTGCCCTGCGAGACCAGCAAACGCTCGCCGGAGCGCACTAAGATCAGCTCGGTATCGATCGGCTCGTTCGGGCAGAGTTTCTGCACGACGCGGCGATAAGCCTCGAGCTGATGTCGGTAGCGCTTGATCAGCTGAGTGTGGTCGGTCTCTTGGGTGACCTTCCAATCGGCAACGACTAGGCGACCATTGCTTCTGCGGTAAATTAGATCGATAAAGCCGGTACCAATTCGAGCCGAACTGTTCTGGTCTAGCCATCCCGCAGGGCAGGTAAATGCCAACTCTCGAACGACGATCTCAAGCGCTTCAAACTCGCGGGCGAGCGGCGTTTGGGCAAAGCGACTAAGCGCGTCGTGAGCAGATTCGAAGATCTCCAACATCTGGTCGTTGGGCAACTGTTCCATCATGTGTGCCAATGCGCGCTCAGTACCGCTTGCAACTTGAGCCGACATCGGCCGACTGAAGTCGAGTTGCTCAAGCACGAGGTGCACAAGCTCACCGACCGCAGTGGCGAACGCTCGTCGTTGCGAGGGGCGATCATTGGGCTCGTCGTCACGAGCATCATCTCGCCGGTGCCTTTCTCCATGCTCTGCATCGATTTGACTCGGTGATACGCTCAGTGGCTTGACCTGTTGCCACGCGCTTGGTGCATCCGTATTGGGCGCAAAATCACTAAGATATGTACTGGCTTGGGGAGTAAACTCAAGGCGTTCAATGCGTTCGCATTCGCCTCGCTCTTCGGCGGCGTCTATTAAGTCATCGAGCGGGTCGCTGCCTCCATCGCAGCGTCCGATGATCCAAAGGTCATTTCGGGCTCGGGTGCAGGCGACATAAGCGAGGCGACGTTCTTCGGTCGTGCTTTGCTCCTTTTTAGCAGATTGAATATCGAGTAGGGGTCCGATCCAAGGGCCTTTGCTAAGGTTAATCGCGATTCGACGATCGTGTGTTTCTGATGGGTCAGGTAAGCCGTTACCCCCTTGCGAGGGCATGCTCGCAGCGATCACCCACGGCCACTCTAAACCTTTTGCACCATGAAGAGTCATGACTACGACGCCTTCCGAGGCAATGACTTCTGGAGTAAAATCTGGAGCCTGTCGCTGACGTTCTAGCCAAACGATGAGCCGCTGCGCTGGGTCAGCCGCCACGTCAAAGAACTCATCCATCAAACGAATCAGGTCAGCACTCCTTTGGTTGTCTTTCGACCAAGGCCCAGGGCACCAGTTGTTGATCAACAGCTGGCTACGTAATTCCATAAGCTCGCCAGCGGCATACAGGTGCCGTAATTCAAACAAGGCGCGCAGCTGAGGCATACGGGTCTCGAGACGACAAAGCTCGAGATCCTGCTCATGGATAAAGCGGGATTCAAGCGCAGTCTGTAGTTCGTGTTGGTGCCAGTTAAACAAGGGACTTTGAAGCAAGCCAAAGAAGGACGCCGAATCCGACTGTCCAGCGATAAATGCCAAAAGATTGAGGAGATCTTGCAACGCTTCGTGTTTGAGGCCATCTCGCCCACCCACTGCGATGGCGGGCACTCCATGGGTGCGCAGCACTTGGCACCAGACCTCGGCCTGAGCGCGCGTGCGCGCCAAAATGGCACAATCACTGGCTCGTAAATTTGGCTCAG
>CACGMS010000106.1 GCA_902574205.1 uncultured Candidatus Hydrogenedens sp.
AAATCACGATTCTTACAGAACAAGCTGGTGCCGAGGTCTACCTTGATGCGCGATTAATGGGGACGACGCCGATGAATTTGACCGGCATTCCCCCGGGGCATCATGTGCTGCGGGTGGAAGAAATGAACCGCAAACCTTGGTGCCAATGGGTGGAACTGAGCGCAGCGCCAAAGACGCTGCGCATTCAAGGTCAGGCGAATTGGTTGCGTCCGGCCGAGGTTGGGCTTCAGCGTGCTTTGCAGAACAATCGTATCGACGATGCTGCGGTGGCTGGCGCGCAAGCAATCCTCAAGCGCTTGGTACCGGGCGCTCCGTATTTGGCTATGGTCGGTGTTTTGGAGCAAGAAGGTGCCGTTAAACTGCGCCTGATCTTGATCGACCGTCGTGGACGTATTCTTCGAGTGCCCGAGATCATGGTCGACGAATCGTTTTTGGGGCTTGAGGCAGAGCTTAACCATCTCTTTAAGCAGATGGGTAAGGTGCGTTGGACGGCGCTGAACAAAGGGGTGATTTTTCCCGGTTTAGTGGAAGCTCAGGGTGAAGCGCCCAAGGTCCGCTTTAAGGCCTTGGTCGAGGCTGCGGGTTCCGTGGATCAAGAGGATGAACGCAATGAGGATAAGGACGAGGACCTCGAAGAGGATGATGATCAAGAGGAGAAAGACCGCCTTCGACCGATCATACGGGGCGAACGCAAAAAGAAGGCGTCACCACAAGGGCCGATTCGCCGTCGCTCCCGCAACTACTCTGATTTCAAAGACGAAGACGACAAGTAGTTCCTACTGTTGTCGAACAATCAGCGTGTACGGTCCAGCCGTACCCAGTGGAGCCCGCGGTGGGTTGTGGAAGGGCGACACGACGATCATGAGTTCTTGCCCTTGCTCCACATCGAGATCCATGCGGCAGTTGTAATTCCGCGCTTGGGTGTCGATGTCGTCGTTCTCTGAAACGACCTCGCCGTCACTCATAATTCGACACATCGGATCAATCTCGCTTTCGGTCATGACCGTCAGCTGTCCGGTCGCTGGCGCAGTGAGCGAGTAATAATCAAAGTCTAGACCCCAATCAAAGCGCGCTGCTTGCTCATAGGGAAGGGTGTCAATGACCGTAGCGGTTTCCGCATTGTCACCGTGATCGTCGTCCTCGAGTCGCTCCCATCCTAGCGCGTAGGCACCGGTGCCCCACTCGGAATTGTAGTGGCGGACCTTCAGATAATAGACTTCGCCGGGCTCCATCGGCATCGACACTTTGCAATTAAGCTCCTCGCCAGCATCATCATCACCCGTGAGTAGATCTCCGTTTAAGTTTTCGATCGTGCAGATCGGATCGACGTCGCTCTCCGTAAAGAAGGCATACATACCCGCTTCGGTAACTTCCACAGCCCACACGTCGACATCACCGCAGCCAAAGATCGCTTCGGTGCGCTCGGCGGTGAAGTCGAAGCTCGAGGCTGTTTGCGAATCGTTGCCGTCGTCATTCGTTTGCTGTTCGCAGCTGCATGTACTGCTGCAGCCGTCGCCATCATCCGTGTTTCCATCGTCACATTCTTCGGCAACGGTCTCACCGCCCCCGGGTGAGCGGAAGCTGTTGCCGCATGCCGCCCCTTCCGCGCGACAACGCTCGTCACAACCATCGCCCGAGACGCGATTGCCATCATCACACTCTTCGCCGGAGTCAGCTTGTTCGTTGCCACAATTGAGAAGCGCTTCGTCTAAACACGCACGGTTACATCCATCGCCATCTCGCTTGTTACCATCATCGCATTCCTCACCGTCTTCGAGAATCCCGTTACCGCAACCTGCCTCGATTTTGCAGTCACGCGAACAGCCATCACCATTACGTCGGTTGCCATCATCGCATTCTTCAAAATCATCCAACACACGGTCGTTGTTGCAGGTCAGATTCGCATTAGGCCCCGCATCATTGAGGGGGTCGTTCATGTCTGCCGAGATGACGCAGGCACTAGCGCTAGAAAGAAGAACGAGAGCAAACAGACGGATAAACAGCATTGCAGGCCTAGGTATGGTTCAGCGAAAGCTTGGCCCAAGGCTGGTTGACGTGCAACCGCTAGCTTGCCTGTCACGGCACGCGCGGGTACCCTTAGTCGTTCGCTAAGCCCTAGCTCGCAGGAGGATTTTGGTGCGCATTCTAACATTGATCCTACTTGGATGTGTGACTGCTTGCGGTGGATGGGACTCGTCGAAGAGTCTCGATGCACTTGACGACCAAGAGTTAGAGGCGCTGTGCGGTCATTTTTATGATCTCTCAGGTGGCGCACCGTACGAGGAGACCTGCACCGTAGATGGGGTGGAATATACAGCGACGTTATCCAGTCGAAGTGAGGAGATCGCGGCGTGTAAGGCTAAGCAGCGTCCACCTTGCCAGACTCAGCTACTGGTCGACTGCGTGACCAGCCTCAACGGGTCGATTTGCGCAGATATGAACACCAACGAGTGTAAGGCGTATGTCGATTGTGAACTGGGTATTTAGTAACTGCTCGATGATGGAGGGCAACATGCTGTTTCGTTTCAGCTGTTTGACGATTTTTGTGTGTGGATTGACGCTGAGCCCAACCGCGTCGGCGCAATGCGCGACCTGTGGAAACCCCGCGCTCACCGCTGGTGCTTCTGATCTCGGTAAAGCTCTAGGTGAAGAGGTTGTCGAGACGATTGCTTTGACCTTGAGCGGGAGCTACTCGTTTACCAATTTCGATCAATTTCAAAATGCCGATGGCGATCTGTTGACCCCTGCTGATGCTGGTCTCAATGAGGATTATTTCTTGAGCCTCAACGTGTTTGTCCTCAATGCCGAGGTCAGTCACCCGGTAGGAGCAGCATTGAGTGTCGCCCTTCCTTATGGAATTGCGGGTTTCAAGAACGAGCGCGAAGAAGGATCTGATACCGGTCTAGCTGACATCGAGTCTCGACTGCGGTTGGATGTGAACAAGCTGACGGGGGTCTGGTCGAAACCTTCCCAACCGCGGCTGAATGTGTCGTTGGGCGGCGTTGCGCCGAACGGTGAGTTCGTGGCGAGCACGGACATCGCTACAGCAGATCGATACGTGAGCTTGGGCCGCGGCGTCGCCTGGGGTCTCGCCGAGTTTGATCTGCGCGGTTACATGGAGAACGGCGCCGGTTGGTATCTAACCGGCGGCCTGCGTACGGCGCTTTCTCCCTATGAGAGCGACGGCTATAAATTTGAGTGGGGCGATGAGTATCGATTGTCCGTAGGCGGCAGTTATCAAGTGATCCCAAAAACCATGGGCTTGGGCCTGGGTGTTGATTGGAATCAACGCAGCATGAGTAAGGAAAATGACCTCGAGTTCGCCAACGGTGGTGGCCAGGATCTCACGGCCAATGTTACCGTTCAGGGTCGCTTGCCTGGTAACCTTATGGCGAGTGTCGGTTTGCGTTATCCACTGTGGCGCGAAGTCGTGGGTACTCAGGTGATCTCCGACCCCAATGTCTTTGGCGGTATTGCCTATCGCTTTGGTGGCTCGAAAGTCGTCAAGAAAGAAGGCGCAGTAGCCATGCCAAAACCTAATGTTTTACCTGGCGAGATTCCGAAGGATCCTGAGTTGCTTAAAGTCTTAGGGGATAACCAGGTGACG
>CACGMS010000107.1 GCA_902574205.1 uncultured Candidatus Hydrogenedens sp.
TGCGCTTAAAGGGTGCTAATCTACTGGTTAATCCGACGAATGATACTTGGTATGGTCGAACCTCCGGCCCTTGGCAGCACTTGGCGTTTTATCGCTTTCGCGCCGTCGAAACGGGATTGAGTATTGCGCGTTCAGCCAACAGTGGGATTTCGGGCTGGTTTGACCCCGCCGGCAACGAGTATGATCTGACGACACTCGATACCGAAGTCGCTACGGTCTCTACCATTCCTTTGCCGGTCATCGATACACCCTGGGTGGTGACACGCGGAGTACCCGGCGTGTTGATTCTGCTGGTTGCGCCCGTCTTGTTGCTCGGAGGTGGGTTGCGTCGTGGACGCAATGGGTGGAAGGGTGATGATGAGGAGATTGCATGAGTGAGCGAAGCGATCGAGGCCGAGCGCTTGGTCAGCGATTAGATGCGCTCGTATCAGCAGCTGACCTACCTTGGAAGCGTGAGCGCCTGATGGTGCTTGATGCTCAGATTTCTGAGCCCGGCTTTTGGGATGATCCAACCGCCGCAGCAAAGACTAATCAAGAGCGTACCCAAATTGCTGACGAGATCGAGGGGCTCGATGGTTTGGTCTCTGGACTGAGTGATATGGTTGAGCTGCTTGAAATGGCGGAAGAAGAGAACGCCGAAGACG
Source organism: uncultured Candidatus Hydrogenedens sp. (assembly GCA_902574205.1). Taxonomy (GTDB): domain Bacteria; phylum Myxococcota; class UBA4151; order UBA4151; family UBA4151; genus CACGMS01. Next base: position 645 of record CACGMS010000107.1, read on the forward strand.
ATCTCATCGTGATCGATGAAGAGTTTGCTGCGCTTGAGCAGACCATTGCCGGATTGGAGTTCACTCGGATGTTATCCGGGGAGCATGATTCAGCTTGCGCTTACGTTCAAATCAAACCGGGCGCGGGTGGTACCGAGTCGATGGATTGGGCGGGCATGTTGTATCGTATGATCAACCGTTACGCCGAGCGCAAAGGTTGGCGGTGTTCGGTCCTTGAATATCAAGAGGGTGAAGAGGCAGGCGTGCAAAGCGCAACGCTTCAGATCGACGGCAGTTTTGCGTACGGACACCTTAAAGCAGAGACCGGCGTGCATCGCCTGGTGCGCATTAGCCCATTTGATTCGAATGCTCGTCGCCACACCTCCTTTGCTGCTATTTCTGTGACCCCCCAAATCGATGATTCGATCGATGTTGAAATTAACGATACTGATCTGCGAGTCGATACCTATCGCTCCAGCGGAGCAGGTGGACAGCACGTCAACAAAACGGACTCCGCCGTTCGTTTGACGCATATACCTACCGGTGTGGTTGTGGCGTGTCAGCAAGAGCGCAGTCAGCACAAAAACCGGGCGACGGCGATGAAGATGCTGGCGGCAAAATTGTATGCGCTTGAAGAAGAAAAGCAGCGCGCACAAGCCGATGCGATTGCTGGCGATAAAGGCGAGATTAATTTTGGATCGCAGATTCGCAGTTACGTGTTGCAGCCGTATCAGATGGTTAAAGATCTGCGCACCGGCCACGAGGTAGGTCAGCCCCAAGCGGTGTTGGATGGTGACCTCGATGGTTTTATCGAGGCTTATTTGCTGCATCAGGCGAACACTTAAACCGTCTTGGTCGCACGACATTCACGCGGCGCATTGGCGATCGACTGACTTAGATCCGATTGGCGCTCGCCGTGGCCAATCAACACTTTGCGTTCTTCTCTTGCCTAAAAGTGTATTTTTTTTGTTGGAATGAGAAAAAAATATTTTACTGAGAGTTGCAATTATAGAAACAGGCTAAAACAATAACTTAACGGGTAAATAGGTTGAGTTAAGGAAGCTTGAGCAGACCTGTTTTTGGTTTATATGGTCGACTTTCTTATCCGCGTTTCGTCCGACCCGTGCATGCGTGCTATGTATGGTTAGGCTAGGAGCGTCGAAGGAGAGAGCGCGTGCGTACAACTTGGATTCTTTTGGCGATCGGTATGATTGCCGGGTGTGGTGAGGAGCCGAACCCGGCTGAGCTGATGAGTCTAGCGTCCCCCGAGGAGCTTGCTCAAATTCGAAACGGCTCGAGCGATAATGTTCGACGCGGAGTGGTCGGACTGGCGATGTTGACCGGCGGTGGCAGTGGTGGCTGTACAGGATCGTTGATCGCAGAGAATGTTGTCCTGACGGCACGGCACTGCATTGCGCAACTTGGAAACGCAGATCGTGGCGTGCGCTGCAACCAAACCACCGCCGAAGCCGCGTATCGCCCGAGTCAGGTGTACATCACGCTCGAACAGCGTCTGACTCAAAGCCCTCGGGATTACATCACCGTCGAAGAAATCGTGACGCCGACCGAGCGTTTGCTGTGCAATACGGACATCGCGCTGCTGAAGCTGAGCCGTCGCGTGCGTGCAGACGAGATGCCCTTGCTGGTGCCCCGAGTGGATCAAGGCGTACGGGAAAACGAGCAGTTCACGATCGTGGGTTATGGCGGAACAGACGACGGTGGTAATGGCGCCGGTCAACGACGCATCCGTAACAACATCAGCGTGACTTGCTCCGAAGGCCGATGTCCTCGCTATGCCGCACGTGATCGCGAGTGGGGCGGCGGCGGCGGCGTCTGCAGGGGTGATTCTGGCGGACCTGCAATTGACGAACAAGGTCGCGTGATCGGCGTGGCGTCGCGCGGTGGTCAAAACTGCAGCAGTTCGATTTATTCCTCGGTTGCGGGGTGGGGGGATTGGATCATCGATCATACGATTCGGTTCACTCGAGAGGAGAACTACGAGGTCCCGTTGTGGGCTGACGGCTGGCCAACAGAGCCAGAATACAACGCTCCGGTCGGTGAATTTTGCCGCGACGACAACGCGTGCGGTTACGGTCGATGTATTGACGGTTATTGCACCCGTAAATGCGACAACGATGATCAATGCCCCATCAGCTATGACTGTCACAACAGCTGGTGCATGAAGATCCCGCAGCCGATTGGTGCTGCTTGTGATATCGACATCGAATGCGAGTCGGAAGCGTGCGCTGATGCGCAGTGTGTCCAGTATTGCGAGGCGCATACCGAGTGTCCGGATGGTTTCGGTTGTGATGAATCCGGCAAATGCGCGGAAGGCGTGACGCGTGGACGTGAGTCAAGTGGCAACAGTTCAGTGACCGTACCGTCGCCATTTGGTTGTGCGACGGGTGGTGCAGAGTTGTGGCTGTTGCCTGTCCTTGCCGGTTTACGTCGACGTCGCCGGTTCGGATAAGGCTCATTCCGGGAGTTTGACGTGGTGGCGATCAGGCCCACCCTTTATCTCTGCGCCGAGCGTGATTTTGATACGGCTCAGTTGTTGAGTTTGAGCGCGCACGAGCGTGAGCGCGCAGACGCTTTTGTTCATGAATCGGATCGGCATCGGTTCGTGCTTGGGCGCGCCATATTGCGCTGGGCGCTGAGTAAGCAAATTGGTTCCTGTCAGCCGGTGCAATGGACCCTCGGTGAGACCAAGGGCGGTAAGCCGATGCTCGAGTCGCAGGGGCAGTCGATCGGGTTTTCAATTAGTCATACGGATGGACTGGTTGGCGTCTTGCTTAGTTCTACACTTAGTTGCGGTGTGGATATTGAGTCGGTGAGTCGAGCTCTTGATGTTCAAAAACTCGCTCAGCGTGCGTGTTCGCAGAGTGAGAGAGAATGGCTGGACCGGCACGATTTGAATGATCAGTCGACGGCATTCCTTCGCTTGTGGACTCTCAAGGAAGCCTACCTCAAGGCAATTGGCCTCG
>CACGMS010000108.1 GCA_902574205.1 uncultured Candidatus Hydrogenedens sp.
GTCACGAAACCTAGCGTTCGTCCGCCATCAAGGATTTGATCAGCCACGGTGCGTGCGTCACCTGTAGGTGGTACATCCACGGGCACGAGCATCCCCGGAAAGATGACTGCTTCGTCTAAGGGGTAGAGGATCAGATTGTCTGGGGCCTCATCGGTCAGTGAGGTCATCGAGGCATCGGACCACGCATCTTCAATTTGTTCGAGGATCTCGAGTTCGTCGTCGGTATGAAAATCGTCGTGCACGCAGCGCTCCTAGATGACCTCAAACTGTGCACGCGCGTCGCCAAGCGCAAGTCCCCCTCGTTTAATCTCTTGCGCATCTTGGCGCTATGGCCAGTGGCCGTGGCCGCTCGGACAAATGTGCGATCGCGGTGGTTTCTCTTTGACACCCTTACAGGGCATCCGTAACAGAGCCGCCCGCTGTCCGGGGTGAACCCGGCAGTAGTGCCCGTGCGAGCGGGTAACTGTTTAGGTAGTGAATGGAGCAAAGGATGCCGACGATTAACCAGTTGGTGCGCAAGGGTCGCAAGAAGCGTGTCTTTAAGAGCGACAGCCCGGCCCTAAAGAAGTGTCCTCAGCGGCGTGGTGTGTGCACCCGAGTGTATACAACCACCCCGAAGAAACCGAACTCGGCGTTGCGTAAAGTAGCTCGTGTACGCCTGACCAGTGGTTTGGAAGTGACGAGTTATATTCCTGGTGAGGGACATAACCTGCAGGAGCACTCGGTGGTCCTGATCCGTGGTGGACGTGTCAAGGATTTGCCCGGCGTTCGCTATCATATCATTCGTGGTAAGCTCGATGCTACCGGTGTCGACGATCGTCGTCAGGGTCGTTCGAAGTACGGCGCCAAGCGCCCGAAGAAGTAAGGAGACGACATGAGTCGCCGAGGTGGAATTCAAAAACGCGAAGTGATCCCAGACGCACGCTACCGTGATAAGTTGGTCGCTCGTCTGATCTCATACTTGATGCTAGACGGTAAGAAGTCTGTTGCGGAAGGGATCGTCTACGGCGCGTTTGATATTATTCAAGACAAAATGGGCGAAGAGCCTGTGGGTGTCTTCAAGCAGGCCCTTGAGAATATTCGTCCGAACTACGAAGTGAAATCCCGCCGGGTCGGTGGTGCTTCGTACCAGGTCCCCGTTGAGGTGCGTCCTGGTCGTCGTACTGCTTTGGCATTGCGTTGGTTGATCTCGTTTTCACGCAAGCGCAACGAGCGCACCATGCGTCAGCGATTAGCTGCCGAGTTGCTCGAAGCGTTCGAAGAAAAAGGCGGTTCGGTTAAGAAGAAAGACGACACCCACCGCATGGCTGAAGCCAATAAGGCTTTCGCTCACTACCGCTGGTAACAACCTTTTAGCTGCCCAGTTGGCTGGGCGATGAGAACTGTCATGGCACGCGATTATCCTTTGGAACGCACCCGCAATATCGGCATCATGGCGCACATTGACGCCGGTAAGACCACCACTACTGAGCGCATCCTGTATTACACGGGTAAATCGCACAAAATTGGTGAAGTCCACGATGGCGCCGCGACCATGGACTGGATGGAGCAAGAGCAGGAACGAGGAATTACGATTACCTCGGCTGCGACGACTTGCTTCTGGCGGGACCACCGCGTGAACATCATTGATACGCCAGGGCACGTGGATTTCACGATTGAAGTCGAGCGTTCGCTGCGTGTACTTGATGGAGCCATCTGCGTCTTTGATGGGGTTGCCGGTGTGGAGCCGCAGTCTGAAACGGTCTGGCGTCAAGCCGATCGTTATGGCGTGCCGCGCTTTTGTTTCATCAATAAACTTGATCGCATGGGCGCTGACTTCTTTTATTGCGTGGATACGATTGTTGATCGGTTGGGAGCCACTCCTGCTGTGATGCAGTTGCCGATCGGCAAAGAGGCTGACTTTGTTGGTATGGTTGATCTGGTTCAGATGAAAGCGATTATCTGGAGCGGTGAGGATCTTGGTGCAGCTTACGATGTCGTTGATATTCCGAGTGAGTATGCAGACCAAGCAGCTGACTACCGTGAAAAGCTGATCGATGCGGTCTCGGGTGCCATGGATGATGACACCATGGAGAAATACCTTGAAGAAGGTGATATCGAGGAAGAAAGCCTCAAGGATGCGGTTCGTGCCGCTTGTCTTGATGGTTCAGCGATCCCTGTCTTCTTGGGCACAGCGTTCAAGAATAAGGGTGTGCAGCCTTTGCTTGATGCGGTGATCGATTATCTGCCTAGCCCGGTGGATATTCCTCCGGTTGTTGGTACGGACCCTGATGATGAGGACAAAGAAATCGAGCGTCCTGCCGATGACAATGCCCCGTTCTCAGCTTTGGCATTCAAGATCATGAACGACCCCTTTGTCGGTTCATTGACGTTCTTCCGTGCTTATTCGGGTACGCTTGATGCGGGGAGTTACGTGCTCAATGCCTCCAAGGGTAAGAAAGAGCGCATTGGTCGTATTTTGCTGATGCACGCGGATAAGCGTGAAGAGATCAAGACCGTGCATGCGGGCAATATTGCCGCTGCAGTCGGTTTGAAGGTGACCACCACCGGTGACAGCCTGACCGACCTTAACGAGCCGGTGATTCTTGAATCCATGCACTTCCCTGATCCGGTGATTTCGGTAGCGGTAGAAGCGAAGACCAAAGAAGCCAGTGATAAGCTGGGTCTGGGTCTGCAGCGTTTGTCGATGGAGGATCCCTCATTCCGTGTCCACACTGATGAGGAGACCGGTCAGGTGATCATGGCGGGGATGGGCGAGTTGCACCTTGAGGTGTTGGTCGATCGTTTGCGTCGTGAGTTCAAGGTCGAATGTAACGTCGGTGCACCTCAGGTCGCTTACCGTGAAACCGTCCGCTCAGCGACGAAGGCTGAAGGTAAGTTTGTACGTCAGTCCGGCGGTCGTGGTCAGTACGGTCACGTCTGGATTGAAATGGAGCCGCAGGAAGCTGGCGAAGGTTATGAGTTCATCAATAAGATCGTTGGTGGTATCATTCCTCGTGAGTACATCCCGGCTGTCGATCAAGGGATCCAAGAAGCATCTACCAATGGCGTGCTTGCTGGTTACCCTATGGTCGATTTCAAGGTGACGCTTTATGATGGTAGTTACCACGATGTTGACTCCAGTGAGATGGCGTTCAAGATCGCAGGTTCGATGGCGTATAAGAATGCTGCAGCGAAAGCGAGCCCGGTGATTCTTGAGCCGGTGATGAAGATCGAGGTGGTTTGCCCGGAGGATTACATGGGCGACGTGATCGGCGATCTGAACTCTCGTCGTGGGCGTGTCAACGGTATGGATCAGCGCGGTGCAGCTCGTGTCGTGACCGGCGAAGTTCCGCTGGCCAATATGTTTGGTTACGCGACGTCGCTGCGCTCGAAGACGCAGGGTCGTGCGAGCTACTCGATGGAATTCGGTCA
>CACGMS010000109.1 GCA_902574205.1 uncultured Candidatus Hydrogenedens sp.
CTAGAAGGTGAAACGATTTGGGGTCTGACCGCATATTTCGTCAACACACTGATCGAATTGGAACAACGTCATGAATAATCGACATGCGGTCATTATGGCCGGCGGAGCTGGGACACGTCTTTGGCCCTTAGGTCGGCGGGAACGACCGAAACAATTTCTCCCGCTGGTCGATGAACGCAGCTTGCTCAAAGCAAGCGCTGAGCGACTGAACGGTCTTTTACCTCACGACCAAATTCACATTGTTGCAGGAGCCGACCAACGAGAAGCGGCAGAAAAAGCCTTCGGCGTGATGGGCGAGCGATTCATCGCCGAACCCGAAGGGCGTAATACCGCACCCTGTATTGGTCTCGCTTGTCAGTGGCTCGTTCATCATGACCCCTCTGCCATGGTGGCTATTTTACCCGCTGATCACTGGATCACCGACGAACCCATTTTTCGCGATACGCTCGAGAGAGCCTTCGAGCTCGCCACCGTATCTGGGCGCATCGTTACCATCGGTATCGTTCCCACTCATCCCTCGACGGGATATGGTTATTTGCAACTCGATGGTGAAGAAGACGATCGCGGGGTTCCGCTCAGGGCCTTCATCGAAAAGCCTGGCGCAATTCAAGCAACGCAAATGCTGACTGCAGGCGGCTATTTGTGGAATGCAGGCATGTTCGTCGCTCGAGCACAAACACTCCTCGATGAAATCGAGCGGCAAATGCCAGCAACAAGTCAAGCGCTCAAAGCCATTGGCGGTGCAATTGGCAGCGCAGACTACGACGCGACCTTGAAAGCCCATTACGGTAACTGCCAAGCGATCAGTATTGATTACGGGGTAATGGAAAACGCTGATGATGTATGGGCGGTTCCCGGTCGATTTGGTTGGAGCGATGTGGGAAGCTGGGACGCACTTGGTGATGTCCGCCCTCGCGATGCAAACGGCAACGCAACCAAGGGTGAAGCGGCGCTCATCGACTGTACCAACTGCGTGGTCGATGCTGCACCCGGAATAACAGTGGCTGCAGCCGACCTCGAAGGCTACGTTATTTCAGCGACTAAAGACGCTGTTTTGGTCTTACCAAGACGCTCTAGTCAGCGCGTCAAAGAGCTCCTCTCAGCGCTGATCAAAGAGGGCAGAGAGGATCTCAAATGAGCCTACCTCATCATGTGTTTAGAGCCTATGACGTGCGTGGCTTGGTCGATACAGACCTGACGCCAGAGTTCGCCTACGAACTCGGACGTGCAATCGGCAGCGAAATCGTCGAGTCGGGCGGGCATAATGCCGCTGTCGGTTTTGATGCTCGCAGCAGCGGACCGACCCTTGCAGATGCACTGATCCGCGGTCTGATGACCACAGGTCTACGTGTTCGAGGCATTGGCCAAGTGGCGAGTCCACATCTGTATCACGCTGTGGTTCATGGGTCCTGTGGCGGCGGGGTGATGGTGACAGGGTCACACAACCCCCCTGAATACAATGGCTTCAAGATTATGGTCGGTACTGGAAGTCTTCATGGCGAAGGTATTCAACGCCTGAAGCAACGGATCGAAGAGCAAAATTTTACCGCGCTCGAAACCCCAGGTTCGGTCGAGGAATTCGACGCAATCAGCCCCTACCATAATGATGTCCTCGGTCGGCTAAAGCCCCTTGAGAGACCCCTTAAAGTTGTCGTGGATGCAGGTAATGGCTGTGGCGGTTTAGCCGTACCGGTTCTACGCGATCAAGGTGCCGAAGTCGTGGAGTTGTTTTGTGAGGCCGATGCAACCTTTCCTAATCACCACCCCGATCCGACCGTCGAAACCAATCTCGTCGATTTAAAAATGGCGGTCAAAGAGCACCAGGCTGATCTGGGCATCGCGTTTGATGGTGATGTCGATCGCATTGGCGCAGTGGACGAAAATGGACAGGTAATCTGGGGTGATTTGCTGACGCTGTTGTTTGCCCGCGCAGTACTCAAAGAGCTTCCAGGGGTGCCGATTATTGGCGAGGTCAAATGCTCTAAGCTCTTGTACGACGGAATAGCCGAAGCCGGCGGGCAGCCAGTGATGTGGAAAGCAGGTCACAGCCTCATCAAAGCAAAGATGAAAGAGACGGGAGCAGCGCTAGCGGGTGAGATGAGCGGTCATATCTTCTTCGCTGATCGGTTCTATGGCTTTGACGATGCGATCTACGCAGCGGGTCGCCTGCTTGAGCTCCTCGCTGAAGATCAACGCCCTCTATCTGCTCATCTGTCTGGACTTCCTCAACTTCACTCAACCCCCGAGATTCGTCGAGATTGCCAAAGCGAAGAGCAAAAGTTTGCGCTCGTACAAGCAGCGATTCAGCACTTTAGTGCGCATTATCCGGTCAACGATGTCGATGGAGCGCGTATTGATTTCGGCGACTCTTGGGGACTTGTGCGTGCTTCCAATACGCAACCGATTTTGGTCCTTCGATTTGAGGCTCCAAACGCCGAGCGACTGAATGAGATTCAAACACTCGTCGAAGACGAACTCGCACGCTTGGAGTTGGAACTCTGAACTGGCTAGGTGTCGACCTCGGCGGTACATGGATGCGCGCCGACGGCTTTCAACCGCAACGCATGGCTCGCCGCTCTGCACAGGCGATCATGGGACAACTCGCGCAGTTTGCGAACGAAGCTCAGTGCGGTGGCTTAGCCATCAGTTTTGCAGGATGGATTGACGCCGACGGACAAGGGATTAGCGCTGGGCCTAATATTGGTTGGGGTCAGGAGCAACTCGTTCAACTCGCCAGCAATTACGGTTTGGCTTGTCATCTTGAAAACGATCTCGATGCTCGAGCTTGGGGCGAATGGACTGCACTTAACCCGGAAGAGCAAGCCAAAGGCGACCTACTTGTGATCAATGCTGGGAGCGGTTTTGCGCTCGGTTTAGTCGTCGGGGGAAAGCTCCTACGCGGTGCTCGGCGCAGAGCGGGTGAGATTGGTCATATTCAAAGACGTTTCGATGCAACGACAAAAGATTGCATCGAGCGCGTTTTAGGTGGTGCACACCATTCACCCGGACAACTTGATAACCCCGGTTTTCAAGACGATTGGCTCACACAGGCAACGCAAGTTCTCGCTCCGGTGATTACCGCCTTTGACCCTGCTCATATCATCGCTACCGGGGGGATTTTAGACAACCGCCCTGAGTTGATGGAGCGACTGAATCAAGAGTTGATTGAGGTCCTGCCTCCGGCGTGGTGGAGTGAACTCAAACTTAAGCCATCAACCTCCGGTGAAGAACGAGCTCGAATCGGAGTCATCGATCTGGCGCAACGCGCCCAGCACACCAAAGGCTAACCCATGGTTTGGACCCGAAGACGCTGCGCACAATGTGGTCAAATACTAGTTGAAGAGGAGC
>CACGMS010000110.1 GCA_902574205.1 uncultured Candidatus Hydrogenedens sp.
GCGTGATCACCGGTAAGGCTTCGCCATCAAGGCGCACCTCAAGCGCAGAAGCCACCTCACCAGCGCCCACACGCACGGTCACCGGAGCGCTCGGTTGCGTCTCACCAACCGTAATGGAGCCCTCGAGGGTGTAATCCCCAATCGGCTGCGCCTGCAAGACATCCACAACGAGGCGTCCGTCATTGCCCGTTCGACCCACGATATTGGTCAGGTTGCTGCCGCGCAAAAACACAAAGCTGCGCGGGACAGCGACGTTGATCGGTACATCAGGGACGCGATTGGCGCCTTGGGCGGGGTCTCCATCCCAGACGCTAAAGGCAAATGAGCCTGCGGCGCCGAGCAGCTCGGCGTTCACTGTCCCGCTTGGGCTCACGCTGATGTGCGTTGGCGCGCCGGGTGCCACATGCAGAACGCGCTGCGCCGAGACCTGCGAGCCTGGCTCGATCACGCGTAAGACAATCGGGTTATCAAAGGTCGCCGGGCTTCGCACTTTGAAGCGAAAATCGGCAGCGCCAAGGTCTTGGTCCACCACCAGGGTCTGCTCGACCAGTGGTACGGTAAAGGCGCCGTTGCCATCATTAAGAAGAATGCGCCCGGCATGCCCCTGGCTAGCGATCGTTACTGCAAAAGTTAGCGGCTCGCGATTGTCGGGCGCAGTGTCGTCCGGTCGAAGCCCGGCGCGTAGAACCGGAGCTCCCGCCTCATTAAACGCTTGCACGCGTAAGGTCAGCGGATCGCCGCCCGAGCGCAGGGTTTGCGGCCACGCGCCATGCTCAACGATCGTCACCTCATCGACATTGTCCGTGCGCACCTGAACAGCCACCAAAGCAGGCTGATCGCCAGGCACCGCTGCCAAATCAGCTAAAATTCGACCGCCCGCCAAGCTGCGCGCCGGGCAGATCGCTTGGACCTCGACCAAGCCCTGATCATCGCTGATATCAAGGGCTGAGGTCAGACCATCCAATCCCCCTTCAGCGGCGAACTTGACCCGGACATTCGGAACGACACCTTGCTCGTTTTCGACGCGAAAACTCGCCACCGCACTCAACGAACCGGGACGGCAGCCGAGGCGCAGCTCCTCACCCTCAGCGACCTCATGAGACGGTACATACACCACCCGAGACGGTGCGCCTGCACGGGTCTCACCGCTCAGGATCATGCTGTCTGAGCCACCCACTTCAAACAATTCAGCAGGCTGAATGGTGACCTTAAAATCACCGAGCTCCTCGCCGGGTAGAACACAAAACCGAGCGTATCCATCGGCGCCAACATTGGCCGAGATTTCGGAACTTGCGGCTAGCCCCCGAGGGCAACCGTCAGCGGTCGCTAACGCGAGCAAGACCGGACTGTCCTCAGCGCTTAGGCTCAAGACTTTGTTACGACCGCCGTCAACGCTAGCTGCAGCATCTGTTGCAACACCCGTATCACCGGCGAACGCGCCATGGACATCTCGAACAAAACCGACATCGGGCACGCCGGAATCCACCGGTAAGGCGGCGTCAATACCACCGAAGTCGGTGACAGAGACATCACGAGGTCCGGCGTCGGCCAAACCCTCTTGCTCCTGCTCAATCACTACCGCTAAATTCACCGGCAAGCCAACGAGTGGATTTCCGTAGGTATCCAGCAAACGTACTTGGAGCGCGGTGCCCTCGGCTTGGTTGCGATCCAAAACCAACCGCGTGGACTCGTTATCGAGCGGATCAATCTCCTGCCCCGTCTCCCAATCAAAACTGCCCAGGCCTTCAATCTCAATCAGGACCTGTGTCTGCCCATCGGCAGGCAGGACCGTCAGATTGATCCACTGAGATCCAAGCCCTGCGACGCGTGCCTCAAACTGCACCGCGCCGGCTCGTCCTTCGCTGCGCAAAACCGTCGAGCATTCACCTTGCGCGTCGGTGGTGCAGCTGGTCCCTAATGGAAAGTCGAGCACCCGCTCCCAGCGCTCGGTTTTAACGCCAAACTGGATGAGCGAGCCAGCTAGCGGCAAGCCATCTTGAGCGCGCACCGTAAACATCGCCTCAACGGCGGTGCCGGCTAAAATGGCGTCGGGCTGCACGGTTGACCCTGCGCCCTCAAATCCGACCGCTAGGGATAGGCCATTGAACTCAAGCTCAGCTGCGACACGCTCAACCGCGGCGCTTGGTAGTGAAGGCAGCTGACCACATGCGGTCCAAAGACTCGCCATCCAAAGTAAAGCAAAACGGCGCATACACGGCTCCCGGTGGGTGCTCGTAGAGCACCATTAGCCGGAGCCTGAGGTCAAGGGTCAGCGCAGCCTAAATGGCGCGATCTCGCCCCGCCCAAAACGGGTCGCGCAGCCTGCGCTTGTAGAGTTTGCCATTGGGGTCACGCGGCATGTCGTCGATAAAGGCGTAACTCTTGGGCTGCTTATACTTGGCGAGTTGCTCGGCGCAGAACGCGTGTAAGCTCGCTTCGATATCGTCAACTCCAGCACGCAATTGCAAAACAGCGTGTACGGCTTCGCCCCAGTCGTCATCGGGGATACCAAAGACCGCAGCATCCATGACCTGATCGTGCTGCAAAAGCACCGCTTCGATCTCGGCTGGGTAAATATTCACGCCGCCGCTAATGATCATATCGGCTTTGCGATCACACAAGTACAACCAGCCGTCCTCATCAAGGTAACCGGCATCCCCCACCGTAAAAAATCGATCACGCCAAGCCTCTTGGGTCTTCGCCTCGTCACCATGATAGTTGAACTTGTGATCGCCCATGGCGATCCACACCGTTCCGGGCTCGCCCACAGGTACCACCTCGCCTTCGTCATCACGGATCTGGATCTCAGAGATCGGCCACGGCGGACCGACCGTGCCGGGCTTTTCGAGCCACTGCTGCGGTGTCACTAAGGTGCCCCCACCCTCACTGGCTGCGTAATATTCGTAGACCGACTCACCCCACCACTCGAGCATCCGTTGCTTCACATCCACAGGACAAGGGGCTGCGCCATGGATCATGTGCGAGACGCTCGAGCAATCGTAAGACAAGCGCTCAGCCTCATCCATCTTGAGCAGGCGGACAAACATGGTGGGCACCATATGCGTCGTGGTCACTCGGTGCTCCTGAATGCGCTCGAGCATATCTTGCGGTGTCCACTTATCCATGAGCACCACCGGATGCCCCAAGTGCAGATGGTTGCTGGCAAAGTTAATCACCGCAGTATGATAAAGCGGCGCCACATTCAGGTGCACATGCTGGCTTCCTGGAACCATTCCGAACAAGCTCAAGAACAAGGCCTGCTGCGTGGAGACCGCTTCGGGCGGCACATCAAAAACAGCTCGA
>CACGMS010000111.1 GCA_902574205.1 uncultured Candidatus Hydrogenedens sp.
CGGCCCCTACGGGGCCTCGACACTGTCTTTCATCACCGAGCGCCGGCGTACGCAAGTACTTCCTGAGATTTGCAGTCGGAGCGCTGGATTTCCGCTTCGCATCTAAGGCAAAAGTGTTACTGGAGCGTTCGGAGGTTGGTCATGCGTCACTTGTTTCCAAGTTTGTTGTGCGTTGCGCTCGCATGTTCAGAGCCGCCTGTTTCGAATCAGCGTCGAGCGGATGCGGGCTCTGTGAATCCTACAGACGTTGGTTCGCAAAAACGTCCCGATTCAAGTGTCATACCCGACGGCTCTTTCGGCGATGCCGGTGCCGCCGACGCTGGCGTCCCAATCGCCGATACCGGACCGGAACCCGAAGTTGATGCTGGGCCGCCTGCGCCTCCGGCCCGATTCAAGCGTTTTATTGTGATTGGTGATGTAGGTGAAGGTAATCGCAATCAGCATCGGGTCGCTGAATCGATTGAGCGGATTTGCGCCGAGCTCGGCGGGTGTGATTTTGGTTTGTTGCTCGGTGACAATCACTACGACAGCGGTGTCGATGGAGTTGATGATCCGCTGTGGCAGCGTCACTTTGAGTTGCCCTATGGTGGGGTGATGCACGAGTGTTCTGCAGCGGACGGTGCCGAGGCATCTCATGATCTCGGCTTTCCGTTTTATGCGGTGCTCGGCAACCATGACCTAGGTGGCAATGGCTTGGGTTTGGATTTGGATATTTTTAAGGCCAATCATCAAATCGCCTATGGTCAACGCAACCCGCAGTGGATCATGCCAAATCGTTACTACCAACAAGACCTTGATCCGGTCTTTTTATTGGGTCTCAACACGACAGCGATGTTCTTTGATCGCGCAGAGGATCAAGCCAGCGAGGTGCGTCAGTGGATTGATGAAGCACCTGAGGATCGTTGGTCGATCGCATTTGGTCACCATCCTTACATTTCGAACGGTCCTCATGGCAATGCGGGGGATTACGAACGAATTCCAGAATGGGCCCAGCGATTCACACCGAACTGGACCTATTTCCGAGGCACCTACGTCCAACGCTTCATGGAAGAGGAGATTTGTCAGCGCGTGGACATCTACTTGGCTGGTCATGACCATAGTCGACAGGACTTGGGTGAGCGCTGCGGTACGCAGTTTCTTGTCAGTGGAGCAGGCGCCAAAACCACAGATCTGAGCGATGGAGATAACGAGGTGCCTTGGGAAGCCGATACGGAAGGATTCTTGTTGATGGAGGCGACACCGGATCAAATGGTCTTTCGTATGTATGATGCGGATGGTGTGCTTGAGCATGAGCGGATCGTTCGTCGCTGACCTTAGCGATCGACTCAAATACCAATTGATTTGAGCGTTTCGTCCCTGTCGTGTGCGGTTGTCTGGTCTTGTGACTTTAGCCCTTGTGGCACTACAGTTGAGCATCGGGTTGGAGTTCATTTGTGCGCTATTCTTTGATCTTTATGCTTAGCTCCTTGGGCGCAGTGTTCGCTTGTGGAGGACCACCCTCGAGTGATGAGGATGCAGGCACCGGGCCATCGGCTGATGCGTCAAGTGCTGCAGTCGATAGTGGGAGCACTGCGGACTCAGGACGTTTATTCGATGACGCCGGTTCGGTGACTCAAGATGCAGGCTCATCGCCGGTCGATGTCGGCAGTCAGCTCGGTTTGCAGCCCAACATTTGCTCGATTTGGGAAAGTCAGATCTTTTCAGGGTGCGCAAACGGGTATTGTCATGGGGGCGGACAGGCGGGTGGATTTCGACTCGATCATAGGAGCGCACAGGCGCTGCATGAGTCGATCGTGAATGTCGATACTGCAGCTGGTCTGTATTATGTGGTCCCTGAGAATGATCGGATGAGTTATCTGATTAACAAGCTCGAGGGTACGCAAGACCAATCGCTCCAAGGTACGGGTGACCGGATGCCGCCGGGTGGACCGTATTTCAGCTTCGACCAAATTGAAGTGTTGCGTCAGTGGATCGCCGCTGGGGCGTCCAATGAGTGTCCCTGATCGAGGAGATCTGGACGCTGACTGTTTTGAGAAAAACAAGAAAGCGGCGAGGAGGTGCCTCGCCGCTGAACCCGCATCGGCTGCGGCGCGCCGGTGTGCGCTTACTTAGCCTTGGGCTCACCAAAGAGTTCTTCGTAGCTCTTGGTGGTGCCGTTGGTGCGCACCGCTGCTTTGCGTCGCGTGCCACGGCGGGTCTTCTTGGCGGCACGGATCTTACGAGTCGTTTGCGTGTTGCTGGCCATGATGACCTCCTCTTTGCGGGGAGCGCCTATAAGGAACGCGTGGAGCACGCGCAAGCAGTTTTCGACGGACTCAGGGGATCAGTCCAGCCTGGAACAAGAGCGCAGAGAACAGGCCGTAACTCGTCAGTGATGCCATAAAAAGAACGGTAGCTTGCCACTGTCGACGCTCTGGAACGGCAACCCAGTCATCGCAACAGAGCAGATACGTCCGCGCACTGACCGCATAGCCAACGAGTACTGCGATCGCGCTGGCAGCTGTTGAAAAGGGAGCAAGGAAGCGTGCGAGCGCGGTTCCCACCAGGGCCGGTACAAGTACATGCGTGATAAATGTGCGCCAGCGATATCGATTCTCCGATGCATCGATATCGAACAGTAAATTGAGGCTCGGCATGAGCACCGCTAAAAGCGTCGGCAAAATAGCGACTGCGAGCAAATCGGCAGTCACTTTGGCCAGGATGCCGCTGGGCTCTAGGCTAAGAATGGCCGTCATAAAAGCTGCGGTCGCTGGGAGTAAATAAGCACTTAGCGTTGCCGCATCGGCGTGTCGTGCTCGGTTCTGAAGCATGAGCCCATCAAGCGTTGCCCCAGGCTCAAGACAGAGGCCTGTTGTGCGGGCCAACACTTCACGAAGCCCGTCTTTGCTGCTCAGTTGTGCGACGATCAGTCGCATGGATTTTTCGGCGCCAAGTTTCATCGTGGTTCTTATGTAGCTTTGGTTGAGCAAGAGCCCAAGTATCCTGTTCATGTTGACGGGAAATTTATGGCTGCAAAGTGGCTGCCTGTTGTCGTGACGGTTCATTTGGCCGGCTGTTCGTCGAGTTTGCGCAACCTTGCTTGACACACCGACCCTTAGGGTCGAGTAAGCCGGCGAAACAAATACCTCCATTTAGGGGACTCGAAATGGCTCGAAAGAAAATCGCATTGATTGGTGCCGGACAAATCGGCGGAAC
>CACGMS010000112.1 GCA_902574205.1 uncultured Candidatus Hydrogenedens sp.
GGTCGGCTTGATCAAACCAGTATGGCGACCGTCTTGATGCGTGCAAGCCAGTCTGAAGCTTCGTTGATTATTGATAGCCAGAACCAACGCGGGCGGCATCGTTACTTTATCCGCAATGGACATCTACACTTTTGGCAAAGCGATCAACCCGGTTTGAATCTTCCGGGATTGCTGGGGCTGAGCGCAGCAGAAGCAGCTCTACCCATCGCTGTTGCCCGGCATTCGAACTTGCCCTTGCTCGATGCATTGGTCGAGCAGGGTATTTGCACGCCAGATCAAGCGATAAGAGCATGGCGTATGGGTGCTTTGAATCTCGTTCAGTCTGGGCTTCTAAGTCCGGGAATAGCGATGGTTCGCGAAGTCGATGGATGGCAAGACATCCTGCCCAATCTCGACCTCTTTATACCAAACATGATATTACATGGGATTGCTCAGGCGCATCCCAAGCGGATTCACCATTACTTGGCGTCTCGCAGTTCGGGCCTTTTATTACCGGGTCCGAATCACAAGAGTCTTGAAAAGCAGCACCAAAAGATTTTTGCTCAAGGCGTACGACAGCAAATTAGCAACTCAGGCACGCTGAGCGGAGAAATCCTCAATCGCCTGTGGAGTGACCCACGCAAACGCGATCGAGTGTACGGCGAACTTTATGCTCTTTTGGTGACCAACCAAGTGATCGTACTGCAAGCGACCGAAGAGGCGAGCGCCGCTCAGCCGGATGCAGGTTTTGGCGTGATTCAGACCAGTACCGAACATCATCACGATAGTCTTGATGGCTTGGATGAAGAGGTCGTTAAAGTGCGTGAAGACATCCGTCGCTTGTACGATGAGCAAGATGGTCACGATCATTACGCAGCTTTGGGTGTCCCAATGGGCGCCGCAAGCGATGTTATTGCGGAATCCTTTCGTGAGCGTTTTGCGACGTACCATACCGATCGGTTCCGGGGCATGGACTTGGGCAGTGATTTGGAATTGCTGCAACGTGTTTTGGCGCGTTGGGGTGAGGCGCGTGACTTGTTGACGAATGAAGATGCGCGCAAGGAATACGATTTGGCGCTTGAGCGCGAGGCTGCAGGCGCATCGGCTGATGTTGACGCCCTTCTCGCCGCGGATGGTTTAGTTCGTCGGGCTGAGAAAGCAATTGAGACGGGTCATTTCAAGCAAGCGCATACCTTATTACTTGAAGTGCTCGAGCTACGACCAGACGCTGAGCAGTATCAGTTCCTCGGTGCCTTTTGTGCTGGCATGCAGGGTATCGAAGAGGCGTCTGAGGTTTATCATCGCATGAAACAATTGAGCGAAGCAGCAACGGTTTTTGGGGCCGAGCGAATGCTGGGTCAGGTCGCCTTACGTGACGGTGACCGTGACCAAGCACGTCGTCATTTTAAAGCCGCTGTATCGGCTCGTAAAGACGACTTTATCGCCCAGCGTGAGCTCCGTCGTTTAGAGGCTTAGTGCCGTCTTCGGCGACGCAGGATCGCCGCACTCGCAAGCAACCACGCCAGACTCATCGGTGCTGATCCTGAGCAGGCACAACCTGAAGCAGGAACCGGGCTGTCGTCGACTGGCGGGGCTGGTGGTGTTGGCGGAATACAGTCCGCTGCCAGGTCGTCGTCGATGTCCACTTGTAGCTGGATATCACGCAGAACAGTGGCGGCACCTGTCGTCCCAATACTGACGTACAGATCCTGTGCGCAGCTAAGGTCTAAATTCGTCATCGCCAGTCGCTGAGAACTTCCTCGGCGGAAGGTGTCAAAGACTTGCTGTCCGTCATGGCTTACATCGCCGTTATCGTAGCTAAAGATGATCCGTTCGCGCAGTTTGACGACGCCTAAAATTTCACCATTATCCTCGTTGCCACCCCCGGTACCGGGGATACCTGCGTTGCCTCCTTGGTTGGATGTCCAACTGAGTTGAGCGGCCATGGTTCCTGCAGGAAGATGAATCTTGATTTGATAAGGAGCAGGGATCAACTGCCCTCGGCGCAATCCGAAGCTGTCAGCGGCGGTGAGATGTAAGGCTTCGATCAGCACTTCTTCAGGAACGCTGCCATCAGCAGGGTTGATGGCGCGAACGCGCTCGCAACCGAGGAGGCCTTGATCCGTGAAATAGCCGCGCAGCGAGTTAGCGGTTTCGGCACCGAGTACAAGCTGCGTCTCTTCAATAACTGCGGTGGCTGCGTCATCATAGCCAGCATTGCGCCCGACCATCGTCGTCATCGCTGAAAATACAGCGCTGTCAAAAGTCGGCCGATCGTCTTCGTCGAGTTGTTGACGAAACGCCCACAAGGAACTCGCCCAAGGTTCGCCGTCATCGTGGACTTCACCTGTCAGATCCGTTGGGCAGAATTTTGCCGTGCTCAGGTCACGAATACCGCTTTGACCGCCAATGCTGAGATAGCGGCCAAGGGTAGGGTTTTCTGTTAGGGTGAGCGCACCATAATCAGCAAAACCTTCATTGATCGAACCCGGCGAAAGATGAGCGCCGTAGTCGTCCACATAACCACCCGAGAGGTTGCTGCTTGAGCCAATTACGGCATGAACCAACTCATGGTAGAGGACATCGGCAGCATAGATAAACTTACTTTGGACACCTTGGAACATGAGGACCGAATCAAATGAACGCTCTAGGGGTAGACCGACGTCGCCTGATCCTTGGCCGATCGCAGGGACATAAGCAGCATTATCAAAAGGGTAGAAGCAGTTAAATTCGATGGGTTGCTGGGTAAAGGATCCTACGCAACCGGCAGCACTGAGTGCCCGGATTTCAGCCTGACCGCCAAATGGAATGGAGGGCATCAAGTAGTTCACACTGACTCGAAACGGCATGTTGCGCTGGGTTTGATTGTCGAAACGAAAGTCACGCAACCCTCTGTCGCGTAGATAATCGAGAAACAGATGGGAATGATAATAGCCTTGCGCCTCAGCGAAGCTATCTCGGTGGGGAGCGTGTGGGTCGTCAATCTCGGCCCGAATCGGCGTCGCAAAGGTTCCGTTCCCGCGTAGGTTGTATTGGCTGGGCTCAAACAGCCAATCCCCATTTTCATCGGGAGAAGCCATGGCCAACTCGTCACAGATGGGCAGGCTCGCATTAAAGCCACCGAAGTTAACATCGATTCGGTTGGGTTCGGCTTCTTCACGACAGCGCTCGGTTACGCAGCAGTTGCTGATATCAAAGTCGCT
>CACGMS010000113.1 GCA_902574205.1 uncultured Candidatus Hydrogenedens sp.
GTTTGCCGATCCAAACCACAGCCACACGTCCAGAGGGAGAAATCAGGATTCTGGCTCAACCTTCGATGAGCATTTTTGATGCCGAAATGCTTGGCGCCGGCCGGGCGAGGGTAGCGCTCCCACAGGGGTAGGCTGCGGTCATGCTCCGCTTTGGCGAGCGCTGGCTACCGAGATGGTTTGATCTTCAAGGTTTATGATCTGAGCGGAGTTGACCGGTCGGATACAGCGGCACCATAGTCGCTCCGCAAGAGGGAAGATATCATGAGATCTACGATCGTTGTCTCAGCACGGTTGGTTTTGTGTTTGAGCGCTTTGACGGTGCTCTTAGGGTGTCCTGACGAGCCGGAGACTCCAGGTGCGCCGCAACCTGCGCTCGATGCCGGAGTCACGCCTCCAAGCCGTTGTCCAGAGTGTGAGCTTTGCGGCGATGAACAAGCAATTGCCGACCAAGTTGCCCAAGGCAGAGAAGCCTTTGATGCATTGACCGACGGATTGCCGGAGCGTCCGATCGCCTCCGCTCGTCCGGAGGCCACGAACGGGACGTTGACGCTAGGGGTCAATTCGAAGGTTGTTCCCATCATCACGAGTCCAGCCGGGGCGTTCGTCGCGGCGTCTGAGCTTGGCGAGGGACGTGTCGTGGCATTTTCAAGTCAAGACTTCTTGAGCTCTGGCGATCGCTCGACGCTTTTGGGGCAATCGTCCATCGATCAACTGATTGCCAATGCCGTGCGCTGGGTTTCTCCTTTTCACGCTGGTGATCAACCGCGCGTCCTCGCCGACAATTTTGCCGTGGCTGAAGTGATCGAGAGTGCAGGTATTGATTCGGTCGAAGTCACCAATATTCGTTTTAATGAAGGCTTAGAAGAGATCCGCAACTGGGATGCACAAGCGATCGGCGCCGCCGACGTTTTGGTCGTTCAAGTCAATGAATGGGGCACCTCGCACATCGACAAAGAAGACGTGGCTATAATTCGTGGGTTTGTTGAAGCAGGCGGCGGGTTGTTGATCGCCGGGTCTGCCTTGCATTGGAGCTGGTGGCTGAACTGGACGGCGCCCGTCAATCAGGGTGATGCCATTCTTGAGGGCACCGGTATCTCTTGGCGAGCCCATGATGTTCCTGCGACTGAAAAAGCTCAGGTCCGATTTGATCCCCTGGGTTCTCCCGCCGCGCTCTGGTGCAGTTATGTGAACGAAGATCGCATTGATGATCATCAAATGGCGCGCCTAGGTCCGCTTTTTGATGCCGCTGCGGCTGAGGAGCGGGTGGTGGAGCTCGACCTCGCGCTCTGGCGATTAGTCGATGAAACACCGCCAATCGGCGTGGCAAAACAGACAGCGCAAGGTCGGTTGTCGGCAGATGTCGGCGCGCTGCTCGGCGGGCAGAATTGGGAGTCGCCCCATCCTTGGGCTCATCTTCATCCTGGCTTGGTGGCTGAGGGTACGGAGCGCATCGACTCAACAACGACCATCGACACCCGCTGGAAACGGGCTCGCCCTCTCGGCGTTTATGCGCCACCCGGTGAGGCGGTCATGATTCGAGTGCCTGCTGAGTTTGCTAATACGGGATTAACGATTCGACTCGGCGAATTGCACGATGACTTACGGAGTATCGATCGTATTGAGCGCTGGGAGCGCGCCCCGCTTCTTACGCGCGATTTCAACATCGATGCGGCGCAGATCAAAGTGGGTACAGGTCTTGGCGGCTCCCTCTATTTGGTCGTCCCTGAGGAGTACGAACAACGCCGTATCCGCGTCCAAACCTCCGGCGGCGTTCGCCAGGCGGTTTTTAGCGCCGGCAAGACCAGTCAGGCTGATTTCACCGCAGATCTCGCCGGTGGGGCGCCGGTGGCGATCTTGGAGCAAGAGGGTAAGGTGCGTTTTGCGCTCGCAGCGGATAAAGCTGCGCAGGTCGACGACCTGAACTCCGTGGTCGCGTTCTGGACAGGGTTTTACGATAGCCATCGCAGGCTCAGTCAGGAGCCCAGCGATCGACGCTATGAAAGCGATTGGGCGTTTGATCCGCAAGTTGGCTATGGCTACGCGAATGCGACGAAGTATCGGATCAACCACCCGCAGCTCGCTGCGGACTGGGTGTTGCGGACCCGCACGGGCGATGAGGACTGGTGGCTCTTTGCCCATGAGCTTGGGCATCAGTTTCAGACGAGCAACTGGTCAGGTGGCGACGTCACCGAGGTCTGCGTTAATCTCTTTAGTATGTACACCATCAACGGTTATTTGAACGAGGGCGGCGATCGAGAGACGCGCGGCTTCAAGGATAATCAAATCGATCACGCCGAGTTGCGCTCCTTGCGCTGGGGTAGTTCAGGCTTATTTGAAAAGCTTGAACTTTACCGCCAACTCGTCTTTGAATTCGGCTGGGATGCCTACCGCCAAACCTTTGCGAGTTACTACTCGCCTGACTTCCCGGAACAAGACTACGGCGTCTTTATGGATGGTTTTGCGGCTCGCTTTAGTCACGTCGTTCAGCGTGACATCACGCCCTTCCTAGACCATTGGGAATACCCGCTCTCCGATGAAGGCAGAACACGAGTACGTCGTATGCGCCTGCCGCCGTGGTTGCCGCCGGGGTGGTAAGAAAGCTCGTAATGAGCGGTGCTACCTTTTGAATTTGATCGCGCTAGTCTAAATGGATCGCCTGGACTCTATGATCGATAGGCACTCAAATTGGTTTTAGGACTGACGCTGTCAATTTTGTGCTCATCGCCTTCGTTCTCTGAATCGGACGCTCGCTCGTCTAGGCAATGGATCGCTCAGCGAAAATCAAGCACCTCAAAAACTCGGGGCTCAACTCTTCCACGCAAGACGCTCAGCGACTCGCAAAATCCTAAGCAAACGCAAAACACAGCTGGCGAGAGGTCGCCGCAGAACGCTCAGTCCGATCAGTTGCCCGGCTTAGCTGCGCTGAACCTCAAAGGTCAACGAGGAGTGGATAGCGCCCTGGCTGAGTTGATGAGCGAAGCCATCCTAAGTCATCTTCGCGCTACCCGGCGGTTCGAGTCAGTGATTGGTAGTTCTGATATTGCCGATATGATTAGCGCTGAGCAGCAAAAGCAAGCTCTAGGCTGTGATGAGGATAGTTGTTTGGCCCAGCTAGGTGGCGCGCTTGGTGTTCCGTATTTGCTTTCTGGAAGT
>CACGMS010000114.1 GCA_902574205.1 uncultured Candidatus Hydrogenedens sp.
GGGCCGGCGTCAGCCGGTTCTTCAGTTTCCTCGGCGGGGCAACCCGTCGTGGCAAAAACGAGCAGAGTGAGCGCTGCTAGTCGATTTGAACGAATCATGAGTCCTGTAGTCACCGTTTTTCCTCCGGTTTGGTGAGTGTGGTGAACGGAATAGTCGAATAAGAACGAATTTCAACCAAAATAATTCGAATAAAACGATTTAAACGACTTTTGTTTGATCGTTTAAGTCGTTTTTCGATTTGGTTCATCTTTACCTATGTACCATTGAGAGGCGTTGACTCTCGCCCTGGCTTCGCACAGTCCTGATGGGGCGAATAAGGAGTTTTTGATGGCGACGAGCACGGAGCAGATGGATCGGTTGATTCAAGGGTTAGATACCATGGCCGAGCAGATGGATTTTCGACCGATGCTGCAGAGCATTCGAGAGGTCTTAATCGCGAACGGGATCGATGCCGATCGATTGCAGATTCCGATGACGAAAATCCTTGGGTTTAGGCACCCCACACTCTGGGGCGTAATTTTGACTTGGCATCGACAGCGCGGGTTTGCCGACACCGATCTGATGACGCACGATCAAGCGCTCGCCAACGGTTTACCGGCCGATGGACCAATCCGTGCGACACAACTATTCAATGGCGAGCCTCGTAACCCCTTTGCCTTTATCTTGGGTGACCGTGACTGGCTTTATCAGAGTGACCTTGATGATCCTGAATATGACTTTGATCTGTTCGAGAAAATGCGCGCCGATGGCTTTCGCCATTACGCCTGTTTTCGGTTAAAGATGCCTGCAACCGAGATCCCTGCCGTTGTCAGCATCGCTTCGAAGGACCGGTTTCCCGATGATCTTCGGTCGCGTCTGGAGTCCTTGCGCGGTCTTTTGGGGCTCACCTGTTATGCTGCGTGTCGCACCTCGCAGGCGCACAAGATCGCGGTGAGCTACGTCGGCCGCACGACGGGTCCAAAAGTCCTCGATGGTCATATGGTTCGGGGTTCGTCTCAAACGGTTAGAGCCGGGGTTATGTTTTGTGACGTCAGGGGCTTCACCGCCTTATCTCAAAGGGTGGGTGCTCAGATCATTCCGATCATGAACCAGTTGTTTGAGGTCATTGGTGAAGAGGCAGAGCGGCGCGGGGGTGAGATCCTTAAGTTTATAGGTGACGCCATGTTGTTGATCTTTCCGCTTGAAGAGCAAACTAAAGCTGAGGTGGCGAGGGCGATGCTCGACACTGTTCGAGAAGCGCTGCCGCGGGTCGCTGGAGTAGCGCAATCTACTGGGCATGCCGTGTCCGCTGGTTTTGGTTGTCATATTGGTGATGTCATCTACGGCAATATTGGCACCCCTGAACGACTCGATTTTACCGTGATGGGCTCCTGCGTCAACCTAGCAAGCCGGCTTGAGAGTCTGTGTAAACCCTTAGAGGCAGATGCCGTGTTCTCTGAGAGCGTTCAGGCGCATTGTCCTGAACTCGCACCCGCTGGTTCGCACCAGCTTAAAGGTATCGATGAACCGGTTGCGGTCTGGATTTTGCCGACTTAGCCCTTAGCCCCTTGATCTGGCTTTTGGTTTTTGGCTCGGGCCTTAGGCACCGCCTTAGGATCTGGACGTGACACCAACAACTGATCGATTAGATCACCGTATTCCTCTGCATACACGAAAGTTAGTCCTCGTCTCACCTTCTCTGGGATCTCTTCTATGTCTTTGCGGTTTCCGGCGGGCACCACGACGGTTCGGTTTCCGTGCGCTTTAGCAGCCACCACCTTTTCACGCAAACCGCCTACGGGCAGGACTTCGCCGCGTAGCGTGAGTTCCCCACTCATCGCTACGCGGGATCGAGCGCGTCGCCCAGTGAGTAAGCTGATCAAGGCCGTGGCGATCGTAATCCCTGCGCTGGGACCATCTTTGGGTACCGCTCCCGCTGGGAAGTGCACATGAATATTGTGCTGTTCTAAAACCGCTTGTGGGATGCCAAGGTCTGCACTTCGTGAACGCACAAAGCTCAGCGCAATCTCTACACTTTCCTTCATCACTTGGCGTAAGTTGCCGGTCACTCGAACCATACCTTTGCCCGGCATGAGGGTCGTCTCGATCAACAAGACGTCACCGCCAGAGGGCGTCCAGGCGAGACCAACAGCAATACCGGGGCGCTTGAGCCTTTGCTCAGTGAGCTCGCTGAAGCGAGGGGGTCCCAGCCAGGTGTGAAGTTGGTCAGTCTCGACCTTGAGTGGCGCTTTGGCTTCTTCCATCACCAGTTTAGCGGTCGCTTTGCGAGCAAGCGCTTGTACATGCCGGTTAAGGTCGCGCACACCAGCTTCACGGGTGTAGCCTTGGATGACTTTGCGTAAAGTCGACGCGGGGATTTGCAATTCATGACGCGCTAGCGCGTGCTCTTTGAGCGCCTTGGGAACTAAGTAACGTCGCGCAATCTGAAGTTTTTGCTCAGGGATATAGCCGTCAAGAGTCACGATCTCCATGCGGTCGTAAAGTGGTTTTGGAATCTTACCGACGTCATTCGCAGTGGCGATGAATAAGACCTTGGATAGATCACAAGGAACATCAAGGTAGTGGTCCTGGAAATCGTGGTTCTGCGATGGGTCGAGGACTTCGAGCATGGCACTCGATGGGTCGCCGCGCCAATCCGAACCGAGCTTATCGATCTCGTCGAGCACAAAGACTGGGTTAACCGAGCCGGCGCGCTTGAGCCCCTGAATAATCTTACCAGGCATAGCACCAACATAGGTTCGACGATGACCCTTGATTTCGGCTTCATCCCTCATACCACCCAGGCTGACTCGATGCAGGTTACGACCTAGCGCCTCCGCCACCGACAGGGCGATGCTGGTCTTGCCTGTGCCTGGAGGACCTGCCAGGCAAAGGATCGAACCTTTATGCTCTGGGTTGCGAATACGCACCGCCAAAAATTCGAGCAACCGCTCCTTGATGCGTTCAAGACCGTAGTGATGCTTGTCGAGAATTTTTCGGGTTCGCTTGAGATCCAA
>CACGMS010000115.1 GCA_902574205.1 uncultured Candidatus Hydrogenedens sp.
AGCTGCAACAGATTCTCGTCGATCCGAAACATCGCATCAAAGAGACCAAGCTCAGCCGTAAGTGGATTCGTGCCATGAACAAGCCGCTACTGGCTCAGTTTGGTGCTAACCAGATCAAAGTGCACACGCCGAGCAAGGCTGAGATCGCGAAGATGGCAGCGCAAGCCAAAGCCGTACACAACAAGTTTCGTAAGTTTGGTGGAAAAGATGGCGCTCGACTTCTCGATATGATCGAGAAGGGCTTGAAGAAGTATCGCAGTCAGTGACGGCTTTGCTCCCTGTAGGGCGACTATGTGTACTGGTCGCAGTCTGTGCCGCCTTGTGGTGGGAGCCTACGCCTAAGACCTTGCGCGCCAACATTCTGATCGGTGTGCAGTGGGGTTTACTCCTCGCTCTGGTGCTTGGGTTTTTGTTGGTGCCAAAGCAAGCCCTGCAAGTGGTCTTACGCGGGATCGCGCTAACATTTATGGATATTCGTCGCGTGTTTGCCCGGCTTGACCAGCCATGGAGGCAAGTTGAGCGAGCTGTTGTGGTGCTGGCTGCGATCGCCATGACTGCGCTCACGTTTCTCTCCGTCTTGCATCGCAATTTTAACGGTCGAGTGGGCGAGAGCGGGGTCAACTGGCTCGGTATGGTGGTGGATCCGTCGCCGAACAACGATTTGGCTGTGATCAAAGCGGTGATGCTGTGGTTGTTTTTGAGCGTCTTGATCATGATGGCAACCGAGCGGGCGCTGCGGACGCGAATAGGCTTTGGTCCTCGTTTGGGACTTGGCCTCGTCTACGCCATTGTATTTTACGCGCTTTGTCGGGTCTTTGTGGTGCTGCTGCCGACCAATATTCCGGGCGCGCTCACCATGAGCTTGGGCGCATTGCTCTATCTTGCATTTTTCGGTGCAGCGATCGCAGCCGCAGATCGCAAACATTTGAGTGTCGATGCCGTACGAAAAGCAGTGCCGGATCGTTTGCAGCCCTTGTTTGCTTTTCTTGGCTTGGGTTGTGGAGCTGTATTTTGTGGCTTCCTGGCTTGGCTGGGGGCGCTGCAGGTTTGGAGCGATTACTCGCTCTGGGCTTCGGACCATGCGCTCAAGGTGTATGAGTCGGTACCGGTGCCGTATTGGACTGTTCGGCTGGCGATTCCCGTCGGTCTGGCGGTTGCTGCGATCCGTCTCGCTGGTCATGCTTGTGACGATTTATGGTACGGTCCACCCGAAGACGATGAAAACGCAGCGATTGCGAATTCGGGCGTTAAACTCGATCAAAAGGCGCTTGATGAGGCGCTCGCTGAGATTGAGTCCGACCGAGATCAGGAGGCTAAAGCATGAGCTTCCTGAGCAAAGCGCGGCAGAGCTGGGATGAGAACGGTTACGTTGGGGGTACACAGGTGCCCTCGGAAGAAGCTCCGGCAAAAGCGTCGCCAGCAGCTGCAATAGCAGCTGTAGCGGTCTTATTGATTGCCAATCTCTATGGTATTGCCGATGGACGAGGCGTCGCTGGGACGATGGCGGCCAATGTTGAACTCGCACTATTGATCGTCACCGCGCTTGCGTTCTCGCGCAAGCCAGCGGCAGCGGTGATCGTCGCGTTGCTGAGTTTGTGGATGTTCTTGAGTTTAGACCCTGGTGTCTTTGTCGTGCTCGGTGCGGCGCTCACAGGGGTTTTACTCGGATTACCGCTCTTTGCCATTATTGGTGTCGTGACGGTCGGCTGCCTGACGTATCTGTCAGAAGGCGACAAATCCTACCAAACGATGTCCGACTTTACGGAATTGATTCGCCATATCACCGCGCTGACCGACAAAGAGGTTTTACTGGCGATTCCCTTCTTCGTGATCTCGGGCGCGATTATGACGGGTGGGGTCATTGCGCAGCGTCTGATCGAGTTAGCCAAGGCTTTGGTTGGCTGGATGCCTGGTGGTCTTGCCATTGCGACGGTTGGCGCGTGTATATTTTTCGCCGCGATCAGTGGTTCGTCGCCGGTGACGGTGATCGCCATTGGTTCAATGATGTACCCGGCGCTCGTCAAGAGCGGGTATCGTGAGCCCTTTAGTTTAGGCTTGGTGACCTCAGCCGGCAGTTTGGGGATTTTGATCCCGCCGTCGATTCCGATGATCGTGTATTCGATTATGGTCAGCGGCAGCGCCGCAGTCGATCCCAGAGATTTGTTTATCGCAGGCGTTGGACCGGGCTTTCTCATCGGTGGACTGCTGTCCCTATATGGCATCAAAGAAGGTCTTCGCAGCGAACGGGGCTTAGCTCGGGAAGTTCGGCGCGGCATGATCGCTGTGGGCGGCGGCTTGATCGCTGCATCGGTGATCATGGTCGTCGGTGGCATGAGCGGCATGAGCCTACCGGTGATGCTGGGGGGCGTCGCGGTCGTTGGCATCGTCGTGATGACCCTTGTACCGATCGACTGGAGAGAACTCGGACAAGTCACGCTCGAAGGCTTGTGGGCTTTGTTGTTACCAGTCGTGATTCTGGGCGGGATTTACTCGGGACTGTTTAATGCCACTGAGGCAGCAGCCGTCGCCGTGGTCTACGCGGTCCTAGTTGAGCGCTTTATTTACAGCTCGATGAATTGGCGTGAGATGATGGCGCCGCTGATGGATTCGGTCGTCATGATGGGCGCGCTGTTGATCATCATTGGTATGGCGCTGGGCTTTAATGCGTATTTGGTTGACGCTCAGATTCCCGACCGTGCCGTCGCCTGGCTGGTTGAACTGAACTTGGGCAAAATTGGATTTTTGCTCCTGCTCAACTTGTTCTTGCTGGTCGTGGGCGCGTTGATGGACATTCTCAGCGCCATTTTGATTATTGCGCCTCTGCTTGCGCCCATGGCCATCAAGTTGGGGATCGACCCGATTCATCTTGGAGTGATCTTCATTGTCAACCTGGAGATCGGTTATCTCACGCCTCCCATGGGCTTGAATCTGTTTGTCTCTTCTGGATTATTCAATCGACCGGTCGGTGAGGTGATCAAGTCGA
>CACGMS010000116.1 GCA_902574205.1 uncultured Candidatus Hydrogenedens sp.
CCAGTTGCCGTTTCGATCAATGACCTCGCGATCACCTATGGTCACCGAACCGGGGTGAATATCACGCCCCGTGACGTCATCAGCCTCTGCCGCACGATAAGCAAAGGGCACGGCAGTCAAAGCACTGCGCGGCAAGACCTCTTCGCCCTCAATGGCAATGGAGAAGTACAACCCGCTTCCATCGAACAAGCGCGAGGCAAGCGGCGTGCGATCACCCAAATTGATGCGAAAATAGCCGTTGACGACCTCCACACCTTCGAGTTCCTCGCTCCACACCGCAGAACCGCCTGTATCGGTCGTATACAAACCGGCAACCACCGTAATAAAGCCGTTCGCCGGTCGATCATTCAGGTCGGTCAAAAATCCTTCGTACGCAATCTGTCCAGGCACACGAGCCTCAGCAGAACTTGCGAACAAAGCAACTACACAAACAAGACACAGATTAGGGCGTAGCACGGAAGCCCCCTTTCAATCGATAACGAGTCGTTTCACCTTGAGGCGACGCAGCACCGAGGCCGCGCCCTTGTTGGCGGCGTTCGCCGCCTTCACCTACAGCATTAATGGCGTTGATACGCCCTGCACGCAGCTTGAAATCCTTCCGGTCGGGATTCGGATCGCAATCATCGCCGGTGCCATCACCATCACCATCGGCTTGATCAGCATTGGCACGGTCAGGACAATTGTCGGTCAGATCAGCAATACCGTCCCCATCAGCATCGGCATCGGGACTTTCGGAGCCACAGGTCGACGAACAGCCATCATTGCTGATTCGGTTACCATCGTCGCAAGCTTCGTAGCCGGCTTCGCCCTCGGAGAGATCGGTACGCACCAAACCATCACCGCATGCGGCAAGCACGCACTGGATCGTGCACGCATCGGTCTGAACATCGTTGCCGTCATCGCAGGCTTCATAGCCGTCTTGTTCAGGGGTTAAATCCGATCGAGTGATGCCATCACCGCAAATCGCCACCTGACACGCGCTGGTGCATCCATCGGTGGCCACGGTGTTGCCATCGTCGCAGCCCTCATCGGTTTCGATCGTTCCATTACCGCAGGTGGACCCTTGATCACGCACGACGACCTGCTCGCCTTTACAACCTGCTATCAGGCCCGCAAGCATCATGAAGCCAAAGACCAACCGTGTATTTTTTTTCACATCAACACCCCGCGATGGCTTCCATAAGCGTTGACCATGGGGGCCGCAATACCTTGACCCACTATCGCGTTAAGAAAGATGACAGATTTGAAGAGCAACGCACGCTTTGGCAAAGTCACTCCATGATAAGCTTTGATCACGTCTCAAAACACTATGGCGACCGCACGGCGGTCAACGATCTCAATCTGGAAATCAAGGCTGGCGAAGTCTTCGGGTTTTTAGGTCCAAACGGCGCAGGAAAAACCTCCACGCTCAAAATGTTGATGGGGCTAACGCCGATCTCTCAAGGACAAATTACCGTTTCTGGGATGGATATCACCGAGAACCCGCTCGATGTGCGCCAGATCCTTGGCTACATTCCCGACCGCCCGTTTCTTTACGACCTTTTGACCGCCGGCGAGTTTTTGAACTTTATCGGTGGCCTGTACGGTATGAGCGGCACTGACCTTGACCGGCGCGGTGAGCAAATGCTCGAGTTGTTCAAACTCGATGATCGCCGCCATGAGCTGGTTCAGAGCTTTTCGCATGGCATGAAACAACGCCTGGTCATGGCCGGGGCCTTCTTACACCGACCCGAAGTGTTGGTCGTTGATGAGCCGATGGTTGGGCTCGACCCACAGGGCTCGCGCTTGATCAAAGAGATCTTTAAATCAGCAGCGCATGATCAAGGCATGGCGGTCTTTCTCTCGACCCATAGCTTAGAAACAGCAGAAGAAGTCTGCGATCGTGTCGGCATCTTGCTGCAAGGTGAACTGGTCGCCACCGGCGCCGTCGATGAGCTGCGCGATACGGTCGCCGGCGATGAAAACTTGGAATCGATCTTCTTGCGCATCACCGGTGGAGAAACCAGCGACCAAGAGGTCGCTATCGCCTTGGACCTGCTGTGAAGCGAAGCATTGCTAGCGACCTCAAGTTGCTCTTTGGCGGGCGCATTCAACGCGCCCGCGGCGCGGTGCGCTCGGCCGGTCGAGCAGGCTGGATTCGTGCCGCACTGGTGGTGATCGGTGGGTTGCTGTTTACCGGTGCCCTGTACGGCGGAGCCTATCGCTTCTTGTACTGGATTATCGCCCGCACGGACTATGTTGGAGGTTTACTCACGGGTGTCTTGCTCGATTACCTCATGCTCATCGCCTTAGGTATTTTACTGCTCTCTAGCTTTATTGCTGCACTTGCTGAGATCTTACTCAGTGATGACCTCGTTTTGTTGCGTGCTGCGCCGATGCGCGAAGAAGCTCTCTTTCTCGATCGACTTTTGATGATCTGGCTACAGACCGCATGGATGCCGGTCACCTTCGTCGTTCCCGTTGTTCTTGGGTTCGCCAAAGCCTGGTCTCGCTTGATTACCGAGACGCCAGGCACTGGGACCGAACCTGACGCCCTGGCACTGGTCTTATTGCTTGGACTTGGATTGCCCGCGCTGACACTTGTCCCAGCTGCCTTTAGCTCGATGTCCGCTATTTTAGTCGGGCGCTTTATTAGCGCCAACCGGCTGCGCAACGCCATGCTCGTCGGCGCCATCGTTGGCGGTATGGGGTTGTATGCAGGCGGACAGTATCTGCGACTCGATAAAGTTTTAAGTCCCGAGGGGATTGATAACTTCATCGAGAGCGTGCGCTCGATGGATCGATCCGAAGTGCGCTGGCTGCCCACCGATTGGCTCTCACACAGCATCGACATCGCCCTCCATGGCGACCTGGCTGCGCTCGGATTCTATTCGGACCGAGGCTTAGCCGAAGAACGAACCGATAAACTGCTCGAAGACACCCTCAAGGCG
>CACGMS010000117.1 GCA_902574205.1 uncultured Candidatus Hydrogenedens sp.
TCAAGGAGAGACTCTGCGTGGCGTGTGTGGTCAAACAGGCGCTGGTTTAGCCTGCAGGCCTCAGCGAGGTTAGACGTTCGACTCACCGCCTAATGGTTATGAGATTATCCATTACATGGCTGGTCGCCTTCGCATCGGCGAACGGCTGCACTAGTTCCGATGCATTGGTTCCGACAGCGCTCATCCTAGGTGATATGATGGTGTATACGCTCGATTGGGATCGGGCTGGGACGACACCTGCACCCGATGGCTCGGGCTGGCGAACGGTCAACGATCTCGGTTTCGAGTTTGAGCTCGAACAGGGATTCCTTGTCACGAACCGGATGGAGTTATTACCTTGCGACTGGGGAGTTTTGGATGATGCTGGGCCAACTGATTTAGCGCAAAGATTAGCGGATTGGCTCACCGGGCGGCGCGCCGTCGCCGGCCATCCAGAGGATGCACCAAACAGCACGCGAGTGCTGAACTTTGCAGAACCGATTCATGCTGCGATGACGATCACCTACAGCGCTCATGAAACCGAAGCGGTTGCATACTGTCGCTTTAGTTATGCAGTAGCGCGAGCGGATGTTGCCACGACGGGTCGCCCCGAAAGCCCGTCTGTTTCCGGGCAGTCTTTACGCCTGATCGGTCGCTGGCGAGCGTCGGTCGATAGCGCCTGGCAACATTTTGATTGGGCGACGGCGATCCCATGGGGTGCGTTCTGGGATCTGTCGTACTCGAAGGCTTTGACCGATAACCAAGAGCCGATCATAAAGGTCTCGGTCATACGTCCCCTAGCCCAAATTTTCGCAGGCTTAGACCCGAGGTCACAGCGACAAGACGTTTTGGGGAACAAAGCAGTCCAGAACGTAGTGACGCGGGTACGCGTCGAGGTCCACCAAGGCTCAGCTTTGTGGCACACTCAACAACCGAACTAAGGATCCGTTTTTAGTCGTGTGCTTCGGCGTTGCGGTGATGCATCATCTCGCGCAGCAGGCTGTTGGATCGGTTTGCGCTGCGAAGCTGGCGCGACAAGCCCACGGCGGCACAGCGCCAAAACCTGAGTGCAAAACCTGCATCTTCGTCGAGCAACTCATTGAGGTCATCAAACTCGATACGGAGCACGGATACCGCCTCAACGGCTTCGACGGTGGCGCTACGGGTCGAGCGCTCGATCAATGCATTGAGACCGACATAGGTGCCGTTACCCAGTTCAGCGATCTCTTCATTGTCATGACTATGCGGCGAGCGTTTGAGCACACGAACCGTACCCGAAACGATGATAAACATCGCACTGCCTTGATCGCCCTCGCGCATGACCGCAGAGCCCGCATTGAACGTTTGCTTCTCGGCGATAAGCGCCAACTCTTTGTGGTCGTCCTCAGTCAAGTCAGCGAACAAACGGACGGACTTGATGCCGAACAGATTAGGATGACTCATGGAAATTCTCCTCCTGAACCAGTGGACTCGTCCAGATCATAGATGCCGCTATGCAGATTCTTGGATCGCGTCAATGGCATCGAGAGCGGCATCACGAATTTGCTTATCTTCTTCGGTCTCCGGCGCCACATAATTAACATCAGAAAGGGTACCACACGCTGCCAAAACTTCATCGCCACGCGTGTGCCGAATATAACATTGAATTCCCTTAGCTCGAAGCACATCTTGGAAGGCGATAGCCTCGCTGCGAGTGCCTCGTTGGTAGCGTGAGCCAGGGTGCGGATTAAAGGGGATCAGATTAACCATGCAACGAACCGGAGCAACCAACTTGGCAAGCTCTCGAGCGTTCTCAAGCGAATCGTTGAGACCCTTCATGAGCACATATTCAAAGGTAATACGACGCCTCGCAGCCAAAGGAAACTCGCGACACGCTTTGATCAGTTTCTCGATGTTCCAGCGCTTGTTGACGGGCATGATTTCGGTTCGTGTCTTGTCGTTGCTGGCGTTGAGACTGACCGCAATTTGGATCGGATCGCCTTGCTGCGCTAACTTCTTTAAGCCGGGAATTAGTCCGCTCGTGGATACCGTTACTCGCCGGGTTGAGAGGCCAAAGCCACTATCGTGACAGAGCATATTAATAGCCGGCAGGACGCCTTTAAGGTTATGCAGGGGTTCGCCCATACCCATAAAAACAATGTTGGTAATTTTGAGATCGTCGTCGGCGACGTCGAGCGCAACTTCTGAGACCTGACTGATGATCTCGGCGGCCGTCAGGTTACGAATCAAGCCCGATCGGCCGGTGAGGCAGAACGAACAACCCATTGCACAACCCACTTGGCTTGAAATGCACAGGGCGTTGCGTTTCTCCGAGCTCGCAGCGGGTATGAAAACCGACTCGATCATTTCGCCTTTGAGTCCCTTAAAGCGATACTTTCTCGTGCCATCCGCAGCAATGTGGCGCTGGTCTAATTCCAAATTGTCGATGCGAGCGACGCGCTCGAGCCTCGCTCGTAGCTTCTTTGAGAGATCTGTCATCTCACCAAAGCTGCGCGCACCTCTTTTATGCATCCAGCTGGCGATCTGATGCGCTCGAAAGCGTTTCTCTCCGAGCTCGTCGGTTACCCAGCGCTCCAGTTCGGCGAAGGAGAGACCGCGCAGCTCTTGAACCGATGCCTCAGTCATTCTTCCTCCGACGGGATCGGAACCGATGGGTCTCCGGTTCGCATACGCGCCTCTTGCAGAACATAGAACTTATCCTGTGGTTCTAGTTTCTGAGCCAATCGAATGAAACGCAAGGCTGCCGCCTGCCGATCGAGGCGAAAACAGATCTCTGCTAAGGTATCAAGTGTCTTTGGGCTTGGACGCATGACTAAGGATCGACGTGCAAGCATGTTCGCCTCGTGTAGATCTTGCGGGCGGTGAAGAGCCAGCATGTAGGCT
>CACGMS010000118.1 GCA_902574205.1 uncultured Candidatus Hydrogenedens sp.
ACGACCCGAACCGCAACGTACTGTTCGTCCTTGGACCAACCTAGCACGGTGATGCCCTCGCTCTGGGCAAGACTCGGGAGCATGAGCAACAAAAAGGCAGCCAAAGGTTTGATCATGGTCGGGCTCCAAGGTGCGAATGAGCGGGTTGTTGCTACGGCAGATCCGCACCGAATTGCCAGTTGGAATCGTTTAGGGCTTGAGGGGCAAGCGCTCTCGACAATTTAGCGCCGTCAGGCCAATTTGCCGCCTTGATGGAGACGAGTCATGCAGATCATTCGCTACCTTGGTGCACTAGCGATTGTTGCCAGTATGTCCTGCGGTGAGCAGACGGTCGTGCGTGAGGTCGAGGCGGCTTGCGGTAACGGTACGGTCGAAGCCGGCGAAGAGTGCGATGACGGCAATGAGTTGAGCACTGACGGCTGCACAACGGGCTGTGAGATCGCTCGCTGCGGTGACGGGAGCACTCGAACCGATCTGACGCTTGGTGACGAGGGCTTTGAAGCGTGCGACGATGGGAACGACGACACCAACGATGGCTGCACAAACGCGTGCACCATCGCCGTCTGCGGCGACATGGTCGTACGCAGTGATATCTCCGAGGGCAGCGCAGGCTTTGAGCAGTGCGACGACGGCAACACAATCGATGAAGACGGCTGTCGTAATACCTGCGTGGTTGCGCTTTGCGGTGACGGTATCATCCGTAACGACCTAGCACCGGGCGAGCCCGGATTTGAGTCTTGTGATGACGGCAATGAGGATGACACCGACGGGTGCTTGACGACCTGCGTCGAGGCAAGATGCGGCGATGGTTTGCTTGGACCTGGCGAGGGCTGCGATGATGGCAACGACGACCCTACGGATGATTGCAATAGCTGTCAGCCAGCGAGTTGCGGTGATGGTGTGCTGCAAGACGGCGAGCGCTGTGATGATGGTAACGATGTCGAGACCGACGAGTGCCTGAGCACCTGCGCACCCGCAGTTTGCGGCGACGGCGTGCTTTGGGAAGGCGTTGAAGCGTGTGATGACGGGAATACCAACAGTCGGGATGCCTGTACGGGCATGTGTCAGGTGGCTCGGTGCGGTGATGGGACGCTTCGCAACGATTTAGTGCCCGAGCAAGCGGGCTTTGAGGAGTGCGACGATGGCAATGATGCGCTGGGCGATGGCTGCTCGGGCGACTGCTTGCGCGAGGTCTGCGGCAACGGTCGCGTGGACGAGGGCGAGGCTTGTGATGACGGCAACGCCATCGACTCGGACGCGTGCACGGGGCGCTGTCAGATTGCCCGCTGTGGGGATCGTATCCTGCGCGACGAAGGTGAAGAATGCGATGACGGTAATGAGGTCGATACCGATGCGTGCCTGACCAACTGCCAGGTCGCTCGCTGCGGTGACGGTGAGGTCTGGGAAGGGCGCGAAGCGTGTGATGACGGCAACCGTGTGGATATGGACGGCTGCCGCAACGACTGTACGGTGCAGCGCTGCGGTGATGGCGTACTGGCGCAAGGTGTTGAGGCTTGTGACGACGGTAACCAAGTCCAGACCGACGCCTGCTTGAATGACTGTACGGTGGCGCGTTGCGGTGATGGCGTGGTCAGGGCAGGCGTCGAGGATTGTGACGATGGCAATCAGGTACAGACAGACGCCTGTTTAAGTGATTGCTCAGCGGCTAGCTGTGGCGATTCAATCGTGCACCAGGGGGTCGAGGCTTGTGATGACGGTAATCAGAGTCAACTGGATGATTGCTCAAACGATTGTCGTCTGCCTTTAGGATCGATTCGGGCACGCGCCGCTACGAGTTGTTCATCGTTGCTGCGAGAGCGCCCAGGTTTGGCAGACGGAATCTATTGGATGGATCCTCAGCCTGACGATAATGTGCCGGCGCAGCAGTTGTATTGCGACATGAATCGTGACGGTGGAGGATGGACGCTTATTGGAGTGGCTCGATTCGACCGTCGAGGGCAAGCTGGCTGGAACAACGAGGGTGACCTTAATCTGCAAAATTCAACGAGCTTAACCGATCATTGGCATCTATCGTCTGAGTGGACCAATGCGTTGGCCGAGCAGGATCAATTTCGGGTCAATTGTTTTGATAGCAATAACAATTTCATTCGCTATTGGTGGGGGGTAACTGCGTATCGCTGGGGAGCACTATCATCAGCAACTGAAAGCTGGGACAACTATACACGTAATGGCACCCAATACGCGACGTCTTGGTCGGGGGGACATTACGGTTTGGTTAGTGGAAACAATGAGGTGGTCGCAGTAATTACAGCACATGGCGGTAATCAATGGGCGTGTGGTGGCATGCGCGCTCAAGGTGGGGAAGGCTACACGGGCAGAAACGGGCGCTCAAATATGCGCATTTGGGCTAAGTAAGGTCTTACTTTTATTAAGTTCATCCAATTGTACACAAGGGCATTCACAGCGTTTATTTAGAGCTGTCCAAAGACGATGTTCGTGTAGGCGTTTGGCAGTCGTATTATCGCCTTGATCTGAGTTAGTACCGCCCATGTCTTGACGATCTGTATTGAGCCTTAGCGCCGGGCGGTGTGCTCTCGACAAATTTTTGCCTTGATGCCAATTTGCCGCCTCGATGGAGACGAGTCATGCATCAGCCTAAATGGCTTTTTATCAATTGCTTGTTAGCGAGCATCGTCATCAGTGCTTGCTCGGACCAAGTGATCATACGCGATCGAGAGGCGTCTTGCGGCAACGGTACGGTTGAGCAGGGCGAAGCCTGCGACGACGGCAACACCGACAACGCAGACGCTTGCACCAACGCCTGCGAGACGGCTCGCTGCGGGGATGCGGTCACGAGGGTGGACCTCAGCGCCAACAACGAC
>CACGMS010000119.1 GCA_902574205.1 uncultured Candidatus Hydrogenedens sp.
CTAAGCAGGCACCTGCTTGGCAAAACTCAGACGCCGAACACGGCACCAACATAAAACTAATTCCGTCGGCATTGCAGATCTTAACCTGACGCTGAGCGTCGTCACAGCTCACTTGATCCGCTTCGCAGGTCACACCCGCATCTGTGGTTTGCTCCGGCTCAACTGTCTCTTGCGCCCCGCAGGCCGCCAAGGTCGCGACCGCCAGTGTGAAGCTGGTCAGTAATCGAAAATTATTCATGGCAACCTCTTCCTATCCAAACGCAGACAATCGAGCCATAGGCTCTCCTAAAGCAAGCCCGTCTTTACGGACAGCTACGAAACAGCTCCCACCGTGGCGCATTGTACATTGCTCCGCGTTGATTGGAAACAGAATCGACCACGACATTGCCTTGCATTTCATCCAAAGCATAGAGCTGCAGAGTGTCCGCATCAGCCTCTAGCCGGTCCGGCGGCTGAAAGCGTTGAGTATAGCGCTGAACGTGCGACATCCGAACACTTCGCAGCGCGCCGTTGATTTGATAGTTGCAATTGTTGTTGCCGGTAAATGGCGCGCCAAAAACATACAAAATATTTCGAAAGATTGCCGGCGTCACCGGCGTATCCGCTTGACTGCTGCCTTGACTCACACCGTTGATAAAGAATTCGAAACGTCCGCGATTGAAGGTGAGCGCATAATGCTGCCAGACGCCCAACGGAGCCGTTTGTAATGAATCGACCGTTGCCGAACCCCAACTAGCGATCAATGTGTTCCGATCACGCCCGTAGCGGCAGTCCCCTCGCAAGCCCATGCCAACAACGTTTTGATTACTTTGGTCACGCACACCGCGCATGAAGAGCCCGTATTGCGAATAGGCATCCAAACGAGCATAAAACTCGATGGTGGCAGCCTCTGCTCCAGACAGGCGGTCAGATGCTGTCAGCTCAAGGTAATGATTGTTCCGATTTGGACCACACGGAATACACACACACTGACTGCCTGCAAAGGTCAGCATCCCATTATCGACACAAAGCGGCGCCGTGCACGCGTTGGTGCACTCATCGTCATCGATTTGATTACCATCATCGCATTCCTCGACGTCCTCTTGAACATGTGAATCGCCGCAGGTTGCTGCTATGCAGCTGTTCAAGCAGGCATCGGTCTGAACTTGGTTTGCGTCGTCGCACTCTTCAACACCTGCCTGGATATAACCATCACCACAGGAAGCCGACGAACAATCGCTCAAACAGGCATCCGTCTGAATCTGATTCCCATCGTCGCAATCTTCAACGCCAACCTGGACAAATCGGTCACCACACGACGCTGTGCGACAATCATTGAGACAGTCATCCGTTTGATCTTGGTTACCATCGTCGCATTGCTCACCGGTCTCAACGATACCGTTGCCGCAGACCTGATCCATGCAATTCCCCTCGAAACATCGCTGGTTGGTCGCCGTGCAATCCACAGGGTCGGCATAGGCGGAACCCTCGGCATTGCAGATCAGCACTTCATTGTTATCGGAGCAGCTCCGCTGCAGCGGACTGCAAACCTGATCTAAACACTCACCTTGAGGGCTGCAGTACTCAGATGCCGAACATTCCGGCTCGCAAAGTGCGCGCACACACTCGCCACCCCGGCACCACATATCAGCCGCCTCGCAGTTCGTTCCCCTGTTGCCCATGTAGCCGCTGCCGATCGCATTACACACTTGAACGCGACGACCCACGCACTCCGTAGCGTTTGGCTCACATACCCGCTCAAAGCACGCACCGGCGCGGCAAAACTCAGACGCCGCGCAGGGCACCAGCGTATAACTCGCTCCATCGGTGTTGCAGATCTTAATCTGCTGCTGAGTCTCGTCGCAACTGACTTGGTCGACCTCGCAAGTAAGCCCCGCATCCATCGACAAGTCAGGTGAATCGACCGGATCAGTTGCACAACCAAAACTTACCACAATCAGAGGCACCAGCAGACCAGACAACATAATACGATTCATAACTTTAAGAGCACTCCATCTCGACGGGAACAAGAGCATATATGCGCCATTTCTAAGCCTCAGTTAACGGCAACACAACCAATAACCGCCTTGCGAAACTTCTCGCAAAACGGAGCCATAATATTACGAACTCTGCATACTCCATCCTAGCCCTTGTGTGTTGTGCATTGGAGCGGGACAGCCGCCAGCTTGCTGTGGTCCTCGCGTCGCATCGTTACGGCAATTAAAGCCTTGTCGTTCGTTTCGCGCATCGACCATACAGTTTGGCTGGTCCAGCACTGCGATAAATCTCGTAGCGATATTGCATGCATCGTTTCGCGCCCGAAACTCACCAACGCGACACAAATGCCATGCCTCTCCCAGGCACAGCCCAGCCGCATCTTGACTGTAAAGCTCCCGTAAATTGTTGTGGCGACAAAGGGCCATGTTGGCTGGGAGTCCCCCCTGCCCTGTGCCGCCCCCTGCAACCAACTAGCGTTCATCCTGACAGTTTGCATCGCAACCATCACCGTTAGTTCGATTACCGTCGTCGCAGCCTTCACCGACATTAACTTCCGCATCGCCGCACCGGGCATTTGGATCCAAACGGAACAACTCAACTTCGGCAAGCAGTGTCCATTCTCCACCGCGATTGATGTCTAAACGAAGATATCTCCCACTCGTGTTTAAAGGCAGATTGACTTCGACCCAACCATAACGACCAAAATTCAGATTCGGTCTCACTTGAGCAACCTCCCGAAAGCCCCAACGGTTATCGGAAATTGAGACTACCACACGTGCCGGCTGAGTGATTCCACCCTGCCTCCAATTGGTGGTTTGAAATCGAATTCGACTG
>CACGMS010000120.1 GCA_902574205.1 uncultured Candidatus Hydrogenedens sp.
GATCGGTCCAATCGCTGTGGCAGAACATCTAATTCCGCACCTTCCGGGCCACCCTCTCGAAACAGAGATCACCGGCGAATCGAGCATCGGACCGATTAGCGCAGCACCTTGGGGCAGCGCAGGCGTCCTACCAATTTCATGGATGTACCTACGGATGCTTGGCGCAGACGGTCTTAAGCGTTCGAGTCAGGTTGCTCTGCTCAACGCCAACTACCTCGCCTTCGCATTGCGCGATGACTACGAGCTTCTGTACAATGGCGAGCGAGGCTACGTCGCTCATGAGTTCATCCTCGATATTCGGTCCATCAAAAAATCGTGCGGTATCGATGTGGTTGATGTCGCTAAACGCATGATGGATTACGGGTTTCATAGTCCGACGATGAGCTTTCCCGTTGCTGGCACCTTGATGATCGAGCCAACAGAGAGTGAACCCAAAGCCGAGCTCGATCGTTTTATCGAGGCAATGAAATACATCCGCGCTGAAATAAGAGCAGTGGAAACAGGTGAGATTGAAGCGGCAAACTCGGCACTTCGGGGCGCTCCTCACACGGCGCAAGTGATCTGCGGCGAATGGGGTCGTTCATACACTCGCGATCAAGCAGCGTTTCCAACTCAATCGACGCGACAGGGAAAATTTTGGCCAACCGTTTCGCGTATCGATGAGGCGTACGGCGACCGAAATCTTATCTGCACCTGTCCGCCGTTATCCGCTTACGGTGAAACCTTGAACGAGGATTAAGGAACGAGTCTGCAGACGTCGTAAAGACTAAAGCCAAACACATTTCGTCGGTTGTATCTTCACCGAAATAGATTGCCTCGGTCCGACTTCGCGAATCAAATCGACAGGTCGTTCAAAGAATATCGCTCGGCTCAAGCCAAATAGGCTCGCCTAAAAATTAGCCAAGTTGCCAATTAAAATCCCAACGCCGTGCATCCATCAGGCACATGGCTTCACCGTTACGGGTCCGCTCCAAGCGATCACTGGCACCGATCTCGTGCATGGCCAGAAGGACGCCCCATAGATCGCGCGCAGTGCGGGAACCCCAACTCCGTCGATCGCTCAACAAAGACGACGACGGCGCAAAAGAACAAGCGGCAGAGCCCACCACAAGCCGATCCCATTCGCATCAGAGCACGAACAACCGCTTCCTGGGCTTGGCGACGGGGGTCCCGAATCGATAAGCGACGCGTCAACCGAAGATAAGCCCGCATCAACCGGCACGACATCACGATCAAGCGATGCCGCGTCGCTCATCAATCCGACATCGGCAGGTGGTCCTGCGTCCGGTGCAACGCACAAACTCGGGTAGGTCTGACAATCCACACACACGCGCTCATGGGTGCACGACATACCCAACGGACACGACTCTGCCGTATCGCAGGTCGGTGCGCACAGATCAGGCTCTACTAAACAACGACCTAGCTCGCCGCAACGAGTCGGCTCCTCCGCACAAGAGCGGGGACTACAGACACCAAAATTCTGTCCAACCGCCTGATAACATTGCATCTCTCGATCACCGGCATAAGCCTGACACTGCAAACCATTTCGACAGGTTTCGTACGGCGCAACGGGTTCTTCCTCTCGTTGCAGTGTGAAACGCCTACCCTCGTCATCGATTAGAACCAGCAACGCGGCATCGTGCTCTTCGTTCCAACTCAACTCTAAGGCGTCGAAAGCAGTTTGATTCTCGGCAGACTCTACACGATACGTCGAGTCTCGAAACTGCAGATTGACTCCAACCGTCGTCCCGTCGCGATTGAGAAACCCAGTCACATGTCCTGTC
The DNA here is from genome assembly GCA_902574205.1 of uncultured Candidatus Hydrogenedens sp. GTDB lineage: Bacteria > Myxococcota > UBA4151 > UBA4151 > UBA4151 > CACGMS01. The sequence goes on from CACGMS010000120.1 coordinate 1,785, forward strand.
GCTGCAAGCGCAAGTAGTACCTGCTCGGATTGCGGTCCTTCACCTTCATAAATACCACTAAACGGGGCATACTGACCCTGGTCAATCGAGTTAATTGCGCCACTAAACCCGTCGGGAGCGGCGATCGGCTCTTCCTGGCTCAGGTCGAGCGAAACCATACCCCATGGCGTCTCCATACTCGTTGCGCCAATGGGACCGTCATAACTGACCACATTAAAGCTCTCACCACCGGTGGAGTTCGCCCCAAAAACCCACAATGCCTGTCGACCGTGACGGCGTTCCAAATGGACGAAGTGGATGAGCTGCAAGCTCTCATCATCAACTCGTCGAACCACTCCACCCAAACTCAAACGGGCAAAGGGGTTTCGCCGACTTCGAACAGAAATTACGCCATCGAGAGCCACTTGATTGTTCCGCTCCATATCGGTCGCAGCCATATTCAAGAGACGAGCATTCGCCAGATAAATACCCACGGGCAAGTTTGCTGGAAACGACATCTGAATCGACTCATTTCGCCGCTGTCGCGACTGCCAACTCCTCGGAACAGGCTGGCGATAAACCTCTGTGATTGGGTCGTCGTGAAGCCCCGGAGCATGCAACTCAATGGCTAGTTCTCCCTGTTCAGGAGCCATACGGCGCAAACCCGGATTACTCATGATCACCGTCAACTCTGCTGTTTCGCCGCGCTGAACATCGTTGGATCCAACCACCACCACTTGCTCCAAGGCTAAATCGGGCTGAGCAAAAGGCGTATGCAGCATCTGCGGAGGTGCTTCATCGAGCCAAGACCACAGCATAGGCGCTGACCGATACGTTTGATGGGCAGCCAAGAGCCAAAGTCGCTCTTGCTCCTCGACCAAAACTGCCCCGCCTGAATCCCAACGATTGACCTTACACGGTGGAACTGGATTCGATCCAAACCCCGGATAAGTCAGACGATTTAACTGAATGCTTGATAAGGTGTTCTGCGCACACAAAAGCAACTGATTGCGCGGACCTTCTTGCTGACCCG
>CACGMS010000121.1 GCA_902574205.1 uncultured Candidatus Hydrogenedens sp.
CGCTTGTTTGCTGCGCATGAATTGTTCTGGAAATTTGATGCGCCAGTGGTCGAGCCCGGTGCCGATATTGGATTGAAAACGGAATTATTGGGTCGCACACAAATTGCCGCCGGAGCGCAGGTAGGCCACAGTTGCATCCTCGAGGATGTAATTGTGCAACCCGATGCTGTGGTTCCGCCGCGCACGGAGCTGCGGCGAGCGATCGTCTATGGAAAGCGTGGTCAATGTTGGCAGATGGACGACTAATTTGATGAATTCGCTAGCCGGTTTAGCGTCATTGACGATTGATTTGGACGGGGTGCGTCACTACCGATCGATCCACGGACTCGAACCGCAAAAGGGCGATGACCCCTTTTTGACTCAAGGTTTGGATTGCTTTCTCGATTTCTGTGCTGACTTTGGCATACCAGCGACGCTCTTTGTGGTGACGGAAGATTTGCAAAACGAGGCTATTGCACAACGCGTTCGCCGAGCGGCAAACGAGGGGCACGAAATCGCCTGTCATTCCCATTGTCACGACTATTCCATGAGCCGCTGGAACCCGTCGCAAATCGGTGATGAGTTGGCGCGTTCAATAGCCGCTATCGAGGGGTTAGTCGGTCAAAGGCCTATCGGATTTAGGGCGCCTGGTTACAACCTCAGCGAAACGCTTTTAGATGCGATTGAAACGGCCGGCTTTCGTTACGACTCGAGCTTGCTGCCTTCACCAGCTTATTGGGGCGCACGCGGGTTGGTCATTGCGCTCAAATCGGTGGGCGATCGGCCCTCTGCTTCATTGGTGGGCAATCCCAAAGCTTTTCTTCCCCAGCGCGGTCCTTTTCGACCGAAACGAAAAACCAAGGGGTGGCGATCGAAGACGCGCAACTTAGTTGAGCTTCCGATGACCGCGCCAATGGGTTTGCCATGGATTGGTACGACGGTTGTTGGCAGTGAGCATTTAGGTTGGAATCTCACCCGATTAGCGTTGCGAAGTCACAAGCCTATTGATTTGGAATTGCACCCCATTGATGTGACACCAGAGGATTCTGTGGATGCAGATTTGCGTCGCGTTCGACGCGATTTACAGGTTCCCTTTGTCGAGCGAATCCGACGTCTGCGACGCACGGTTGAGCGGGTCGCTGGTGCTCGTCGTTTTGTCCCCCTGACAGAAGTTGCCCGTCGAGTCGGAGCACCCGGAGCGCTATGAGCCTTTTAGAGAATGCAATGGGGTGGGCAGAGATTTGGTCTCGCATGAAAGACGAAGTCGATGAGGCTTTTGAGTCCATCGATTTCCCTGATCTTAACGAATTTGGGCAAGATCCTTTTGGCCTTCAGCCGGCGTTGCTGCCGAAGGCTGCTCTGCCACTTTATTGGGTGTATAGTCATTATTTCCGCGTGCAAAACTACCACATTGACCGTCTGCCGAATGAACCTTGCTTGGTCGTTTCAAATCATACCGGTCAATTGCCGCTCGATGCCGCGATGATCACCGCCGCAGTGATGACGGATGCCGATCACCCTCGCCTACTACGTGCGATGGTTGATCATTTTGTAGGGCGATTACCTTTTGTGGGTAGTTTCTTTGAGAAGTGTGGTCAGGTCACGGGTACGCCTGAAAACTGTTTGTATCTTCTGAGTCGGGGTTACTCCGTGTTGGTTTTTCCAGAAGGCGCAAAGGGGATCAGTAAGCCCTTCCACCGAGCCTATGAGCTGCAAAATTTTGGTCAGGGATTTTTGCGCTTAGCCTTGCAAGCCAAGGTGCCGATTGTCCCGGTCGCTGTGGTTGGTGCTGAAGAGGCGCTTCCAAGCCTAGGCACGCTCGATGTCCTGAGTCGCGTCGGTATGCCGCCGATTCCCATGCTGACCACCTTGGTCCCTTTGCCCACCCAGTTTCATATTCATTGGGGCGAGCCGATACGGTTTAGTGCTGAGTATGATGATGATGATGAGGTGATCACTGGCTTGGTTGAAAAGGTTCGAGACCGTATCCGTGGCATGATCGAAATCGGGCTTGAGCGCCGGGAAAGCGTGTTTTGACTAAAGAGCGAATCTTGATCACAGGGGCTCGAAGCCCGATCGGTCGAATTCTGGTTCGGCGCCTTCATCGGGACCATCAGGTAACGGCGATCGATACGAAAGAGCCCTCTCGCTTTCCTCATGATGTGCAAACAGCAGCGGTTGATTTGCGTCGTCGAGCGCTGGACCGATTGATGCGTCGTCGTCGGTTCGATGTGGTCGTTCATACCGGCGTGATGACGGATTTGAGAGAAGGTGACGCCGTTCATCACGCGTACAATGTGGTGGCTGCTAAACGCCTATTGGAGTTGTGCTCCAAACGAGGCGTTCGCAAAGTGATTATTCTGAGTTCAGCGCGACTGTATGGCCATCGCCCGAGCAATACGGTGTTCTTAAATGAAGACGCTCCGTTGCTCGCAGGTGAGCGATTCTCTAGCTTGCGCGATCGGGTTCAGTTAGATCTTAGAGCTTGCGCGACGGCGTGGCGGGAACCGGGTATGGAAGTGGTGATCGTACGCTCTGTCCCGCCTGTTGGGCCGGGATTGACGAACGGTATTCAGCGTTATTTTGAGCGTCAACGCGTCCCTGTCGTGATGGGCTTTGACCCCTCTATTCAGTTGATTCACGCTGAGGACCTCGGTTTAGCCATCGAGCATTTGATGCAGCCGGGTTTGCGGGGGCCGTACAATGTGACTGGCCCACCGCCAGTTTCCTTGCGTACGATCCTTAAAACCTTGAAGAGAACGCCGA
>CACGMS010000122.1 GCA_902574205.1 uncultured Candidatus Hydrogenedens sp.
GGGTTGTTTGATGGTCAGCGCTATCTGATGCGCCGTCCCCTCAAGGTGGGCTCAACATGGAATGCGATCCCCAAACCCGGTGTGATCGAGCGCTTTCGCGTGGTCCGCGTTGACTCGAAATGCCCCGCTACGCTCCGACAGCCAGGACCTTGCCTAGCAGTTGAGGCTCGACAGAACGTTGCCGGTCAGGTCCTACTCACACGTTGGTGGTATGCTAAAGGCAAAGGGTTGATGCAGGTTGAGGTCTTTGTGCAGCAGAGTAGTGGAACGCTTCGCTTACAAAGCCGCTTACGGCGTAAGGTTGGGTCATGATGGGTCGTTACCTCGTTCTTGAGGGCATCGATGGAGCGGGCACGAGCACCTTGCTCGCAGGACTCAAAGTAACGCTCGAATCCACGGGTAAGACCGTGTTTTGTGCGGCTCAGCCCAGTGATCACGGAGCCGGTGTTTTGGCACGAGGTTACCTGAAACAACCCTTGCACGAAGAGTTTGAGCGTGCGGCTTTAGCCTTGTGTTTTGCAACCGACCGTCTGGAGTTGAGGCGCGAGTTTGAAGCCGCAATCGCTCGAGGCGAGTGGGTGATTTGTGATCGCTCTGTTCTATCAAGCTTGGTCTATCAAGGGAGCGAACTCGATGAAGACTGGGTCGCCTCGATCAATCGATTTGCGCTCTCTGCCGACCTCACATTTTTACTGGACCTTCCGGCGCAAGAAGCTTGGCGGCGTATCTCAACCCGGGGCGGTGAGCGAGAGCGTTTCGAAGTGCTCGATACGCTGGGCGTCCTGCGGCAGCGTTATCTCGATACGGCGCGTACCTTTGCCTCTCCAGTCCGTCTGATCGATGCCACACAGACTCCAGCCGATGTGCTGGAGGCCGTGCTACGCGCCCTGCGTGAGCGAGGTTGGCTCGATTGATGTCCGGTTTACCGAGCACTGAAGGCTTATCGCCGATGATGACCCACTATGTGGAGACCAAGCAGCTCCACCCTAAGGGGTTACTGTTCTATCGAGTAGGCGACTTCTTTGAGTTGTTTTTTGATGATGCGGTGCTTGCTGGAAAGCTTCTGGGTTTGGTCTGTACATCGCGCCAGGTTCATCAAGGGCAGCCCATTCCGATGGCGGGTGTGCCGCATCATGCCCTCGAAGGTTATGTCGATGAGTCGTTAAAGCATGGCTTGCACGTGGTCGTTGTCGATCAGGTTGAAGATCCCTCTCAAGCCAAAGGCATCGTCAAACGCGCTGTAACTCGCATAGAGACGCCGGGGACAGTGATTCGTGAGGACGACCCTGATCCCGTATTTATTGCGGCATTAGCGCCTCCGACGAAGCGTCAGGAGCGATGCGGCTTTGCGGTCATGGATTTGGGCAGCGCTGACTTTCGCTGCACGAGTTTTGATACGCTTGATGAGGGTATGGAGGAGCTCAGGCGCCTTGGTGTTCGAGAACTTTTGGTGCCTGAGGGTGATGAAGCTTTGGCGCAGCACTTTGAGGGTGCTTTAGTCGAGCTGGAGCCGTCATGGTTTGTTCGGAAAATTGCAGCTAAATCACTCAAAGGTTTCCTTGGGGTTAGTGATCTGGCGACCTTTGGACTAAGCGGTCACAAAGATCGCTTAGCGGCAGCCGCCGCACTCGCTCGATATGTTCAAGCCACACGAACCGACGCCATCGAATTTGTGACGACTTTAAAGAATTATGAGCGCGTGGACCGCTTGCATTTGGATGCGTCGACGCTGCGAAACTTAGAGGTGTTTTCCACCTTGTCTGGAGATCGCCGAGGGAGCTTGTTTCACGCGGTTGATCGTACGTGTACGGCAGGTGGTAAGCGAGCATTGATTGAATCTTTACGTGCCCCTTTACGTGATCGTTCGGCTATTGAAGCACGGCTGGATCGGACGCAGAGCTTGGTTGACGACGATGACCTGCGCGCACGGGTGCGGACGCAACTCGATGCCGTTATTGACCTTGAGCGCTTAGCCTCTCGATTGGCATTAGGTGGTGGAAACCCGCGTCAGTTGCGGCAACTCGCGAACAGCCTCTTAGCCTTGCCTGAGATTGCCAAGTTGCTTGAGCCGAATGCTGTTCTTGGTCAGTGGTTTTGGACGTCTTGGAACAAGGTTGCCGGTGACGCCGATAGCCAAGGTCTACTCGCTCTCGGTCAACTCTTGGATCGAGCGCTCGAGGAGCGCCCGCCCGTTCGGCGTGGCGATGGTGACTCCGTTGCACCGGGGTACGATGAAGAACTTGACGCCGCCCGTAACCTCGCACGACATGGGGCGGAAGCGATCGCTGCGTTTCAGGAGCGTCAGCGCCAAGAGACCGGTATACCGACACTCAAGGTGAAGCAGAACCGGGTGTTTGGTTATTTTATCGAGGTCTCCTCACGCTATTTGGATCAAGCGCCCGAGCGCTATCGGCGAAAGCAAACGATATCGACTGGGGAGCGCTTCATCGATGATGAACTCGCTAGCCTCGCTGACGCGATTGAGCGTGCATTACACGCTTCAGACCAACGAGAGGATGAGCTGGTGAGCGCGTTGCGCGATCACAGCGCCGCGCATGTTGACCAGCTCTTTGAGATCGCTTCTCGGCTTGCAGATTTAGACCTTGCGCAAAGCTTTGCTGAACTCGCCGCAGTAGGGGCTTACGTGCGACCTGAGTTGCTTGATCCGAGCGAGCAAAAGCTGGATTTGAAAGCCTGCCGGCACCCGGTTGTCGAGCAGATGAGTTCGGAGA
>CACGMS010000123.1 GCA_902574205.1 uncultured Candidatus Hydrogenedens sp.
AGGCGGTGACGCCATGACGATTAATCGGCCTGATGGTGCCGAAGGTGAGACTGTGATCACAGGCGGTTGGCGCAAACAACTGCATGGTGATGAGACGCCAGAATTGGTCCTGTGTGGCACTGACCAAGACGGTGGCTGGTTTAGTGTAGTGCACTTAGATGAGCATGGCGCCTTACCCGCCGCCTCACAAGTGGCTCATCGGAGCTGGGTAGGCGGCGCGCCGCCAAGTTTACACAACGCACGGTCTGCTTGTGTCGTGGAAGATCTCGACAACGATGAACACCCCGATTTGGTGGTGCTTGCGGCTCCAGTCGATGGCTATCCAAGGGTCATCTTGCATCGTGGTACGGGCGACGCCTCTGTATTTCGTGTGCGGGGCGAAGAGATCGTTTGGCGTCGACGGAGTCTACGCAATGCATCGCCTCGTTCGCTTCAGGCGCTCGCTGGTCCCGCACGTCTTCTGGTCTGCTTGCAACCGGCGGGTTCAGCTTGTCGTGAGGGTGAAGGGCGTGAACTCAGCATCAATACGGTGGTCAACCCGGCGCAACCCGGCAACGATCGAACGGTTTCGGTGACTTTATCATCTATGCCTGCAGTCACCCTAGGCTCAGGCTATTCTGTCACTGCGGGCGGTCAGGTCAACTGGGGCTATCAGACTTTAGCTATGAACGGTTCATATTACCCCTATGTGGCGATTAGTCCAGACAACCGGATGGCTCTGGTGCGTGCTGCAACCGGGGCGCTTTACAATTTGGACAATCTCCGCTGGGTGCGCAGTACGGGCACACTAAATTACGAGGACGAAGCATTTGAAAATGATTGGCCGCGGCAGGTATGGGCGTCCGACAGCACCGAGTATGCAACGATTTATCGCGCAGGATTCTATTTTCGAAACCGCCAGACCAATACCCGACGAGTGGTCCCCCATGGTTGCAATGGGCAATATGCGCGCTTTGCAGTGAACTCAAACGGCTTGGTGGCGCAGCAGTGTGGAGGTACCTACGAGGTGCAAGTGATGGACGCACAAACCGGCAGAGTCGTGCAGCGGAGAAGACTTAGCTATTCCCGATCAATTGAGCGCCTGATGTTTAGTGACAATGGCGCAACGCTCGCCATTGAACATGCGCCTAGTAATGGTCAGCGTCAGACCGAGTTTTGGTATGGTGAGAACTATGAGGACTGGACTCGTTTCGATTCCAGGTACGCTGTTGCTGCGCTAAGTGCGGACGGTACCACGGCGTTTCATCGTTATACCTATCGACGAGGCAATGACTATGTATTTAACTCATATTTATATGCACGACGAGTTGCCGGTGGTCAGTTCTTGAGTACTGAGCAATTTCCAGCTGAGGTTGACATTCGTTGGTTGCGACCGGACCAACCGGTTTGGCTCGGCACGACAACAGACCACTTGATACTCTATTCTCGTCGAACGAATCGACCCATAAAAAAGTGGGCGAATAGATATCGATATGTGTTCGGGGCTGCCGCGATGAGCTCCGATTTGCAGCATCTTATCCTTCTTGAGAAGGCAGCGGCTAGCTATAACGCAAGTAGCTACCCCATACTCGGAACGATGATAAGACGCTCCGCTGATGGACAATTTGGTAAGGACGATGTGGCATCGGTGAATCCTATACTGCCCGGTCAAACATTACGGACAGATTGGGTTGGTCTGGTGAGCTATGTCGGAGACCGGATTGAGCTCAAGCGCCCGCATACATGGCGTCAGCATTGCGGTGATGGCAGGGTCGATCCGGGTGAGGTTTATGATAACGGTCAGCCCTGGCAAGGCAGTGAGACCGAGGTGAACTGCGGTGCTACCTGCGGTGACGGAGTTCTCCAACCGGGTGAGGCTTGTGATGATGCGAACATAGATAACACCGATGATTGCTTAGCGACCTGCCAGCCTCATCGCTGCGGTGACGGTATTCATCGCCAAGGGGTTCAGCCGGGTGGTGAAGGTTACGAGGCTTGTGATGACGGCAACACGGACAATTCGGATACTTGTCGTAACGACTGTAATCGCTGCGGTGATGGTGATGTGGGGCAATTCGAGACCTGTGACGATGAAAACGATCGTCAAGGTGATGGGTGTCACGAGTGTGTTCTGGAAACCTGCGGAAACGGACAGCTCGATCCAGGAGAGGCGTGCGATGATGGTAATCGGGAAGATGCGGACGGCTGTCCTGCTGGTTGCTACAATCCTGGCTTTGGTCTCACGTCAGAGTACCCACTGCGCTCATGTAAGCAGGGTTTAGCATTGGGCTTATCATCAGGGTCCTATTGGCTTGACCCGAATGGTGGGCACAGCGGCGACGCTGCTCGCGTTTATTGTGATCAAGAGACCGACGGCGGAGGCTGGACACTGGTTGGTAATACCACCAGTTATCCGCCAGCAGACCGAGGCTTATCGTATCATGAAGAATTATCTAGATTCGTTCCCACCGCTCGGTACACTGGTTTGTGGGTGGGCATGCGACCGCTGGTCTCAGGTGCATCTGATATCCGCTTTCGTTGCATGGACTTGAATGACCAAAGGCATCACGTCGATTTGAGCTTTTATAACGTAGGCTGGTACCGAGAGTTGACCGAGTCTACCCGCGAGTCTGAGGTCTGTTTTGAAGAGGGTAATGGGTCGGGCGATACACAACCTACACCGGCGCGCCGCAACAACCGAACGGGCGAGACCC
>CACGMS010000124.1 GCA_902574205.1 uncultured Candidatus Hydrogenedens sp.
GCCGGACCTCGCCAATGTCGTATGGATTGATGATGAGCATCCCGGAAACCTTGCTCGAGGCATTACACTTGCACTCAGCAACTGGAAACCACCGGCACTGATCCTGATGCCCGACTTACCCTTACTCAAAGGTAGTGACCTTTCAGCCACGTTGAAACAAACGCAAGACTTAGTCTGGATTCCCGACCGGGCAGGTCGAGGGACCAATGGATTAATCTGGCGAGCGGGGGTCCTACCCTATCTCGCTTTTGGACGACCCGATTCCATGCGAATTCATCTCAACGCCACTCGTGCGCCAAGGCTCTACCGTCGTGGACTCGCTTGGGACATCGACACCCGCGCTGACTTGGATGGTCTACCCGTCGAGTGATAAGCAAAGCGCTGATCTTTGCGCAGATCAAAGAAGCTTCCATAATCTGCACCCCATGCACTCGAACTCGAATCCGCAATGGGTTGGTAGAGCGTGCTCCTTTGCTGGAAAGGTCGCCCAATGCCTTGAGCCACCTGAGTGAGGGCCTGAGGTGTTTGGCGTTGACCATGCGAGGACCCAGCAGCAGTCGAAATACTCTCATTGATCAACGTACCACCTAGATCATTGGCGCCAGCCTGCAAAATACGCGCAGCCAAACTCATCCCTTCTTTGACCCAACTGACTTGAAGATTGGGAATCACATCACCAAGAATTAACCGGCTCGCCGAATAAACGGCGAGGCGCTCCTCAGTCGAAGGACCGGGACGCACTCCCTCATGCGACGTAAATAAAGGGGCTTGATGATGGACAAATGCAAGCGGAACGAATTCGGTAAAGCCACCAGTTTCTTTTTGAACTTGGCGCAAGGTTAAAAGATGGCGTGCTTGATCGTGTGCGCTCTCGAGGTGACCAAACATCATCGTCGCGGTGGTCATCAAATCCAGCTCATGCGCCGTTTGAACAACATCGATCCACTGCGCCGTGCTAATTCGACCGACAGCCAACCGCCGCCTCAAGCGATCATCCAAAATTTCAGCAGATGTCCCTGGAAGACTATCTAAACCTGCTGCTTTGAGCTCAGTGAGAAAAGATCGAATGCTCACTCGGCTTTGTTTGGCGCCATGCTTTATTTCTTCAGGAGACCAGGCATGGAGATGCAAATCAGGAACTGCATTCTTTACCGTTTCCGTCATCTTCAAGTACTTGGAAGCATTGAGCTCTGGAGCTAAACCAGCCTGTATACACACCTCCGTTGCGCCCATCGAGCGCGCCTCTTTAGCCCGTCGAACCACCTCTTCGAGTGGTAAGAAGTAACCCGACCCAGAGCGCAGGTCGTCAGAAAATGCGCAAAAGTGGCAACGCTTAATGCACACATTGGTAAAATTAATATTGCGATTGATGACATATGTGACGGTATCACCGACCTGCTCAGCGCGCTTTTGATCGGCAACCTTCATCATCGCACGCAGATTGCCACCACGAGCGGCAAGCAGCGAGGCGCTCGCGTCGAGTGACAAATGATCACCCTGTTCAGCTTTGGCTAAAGCCTCTTCAAACGTCATGCAGCGTCTCGTAAATCATCATCGATCCGATGCACGCTATCCAATAGGTAAGGATCAATCCATCCAGGCTCCTCAATAAAACGAGAATAGACCGGTAATCGAGCCCGCAGGGTAAACCCGAGCGACTGACACCGCTCTGCCAAGGCATCGATATGCGGCCATGGGTAACTTGGATTAATAAAATCCGGAGTCAGGGGAGAAATCCCACCAAAATCATTGATCCCCGCACCAATCAACGCCTCAATCATTCCCGGAGCGAGATTAGGAGGTGCCTGAATTGAGACGTCAGCGGGGAGTCTCAACCGCGCCATAGCGACCGTTTCAAGCACCATCGAATCGACGGCGGCACCAGCCTCAGCCATGCGCGTCCCGGCGTGCGGTCGAAAGGGCTGAATGATCACCTCTTGGAGATGGTGATAGGTGCGATGCAGTTGAGCCAATGCATCGATGGCCTCGATCCGTTCCTCTTTCGTCTCACCAAAGCCCACTAAGATGCCGGAGGTAAAAGGAATTTTCTGGGCGCCCGCCTCAGCGATCATTTGACGCCGCACAACGGGTGCTTTGTCCGGTGCGCTGTAATGCGGCATGCCGCGCCCGCAAAGTCGATCCGAATTGGACTCAAGCATCAGCCCAAGGCTGACGTTGCTTTGACGAAGAGTCGTCATGGACGATGCACTAAGAATCCCTGCATTGGTGTGTGCAAGTAGACCCAGTTCCTGAGCCTGCCGAGCAATCCAATCAAGATAATCGACAGTGCTTTGATACCCCCATGATTCAAGCTGTTTTTGATAACTTGGAAAACCAGACTCTGGCGTATCACCCAAACATAAAAGCGCTTCAATACAGCCCGCATCGGATCCGGCGCGTAACGTGGCAAGGACCTCGTCAGGGGTCATTGTATGCGCGCCAATCTGACCGGGCGAGCGCCGAAAAGTGCAGTAACTACAATAATTTCGACACAGGTTCGTCACCGGCAAAAAGACTTTGGGGCTGTAGGTTAGGACCTGCCCATACCGCTCATTACGAAGCTGAGCCGATGCCTTATTGCTGAACTGCATCAAGTGTCTCTTGAGCTTTAGAATCCGTACTTTTGACTTCAAGAACCAAAAAGCCCACGCGCCGGTTTCGACGGCGTGCTCGTCTGGTTTTGCGACGGT
>CACGMS010000125.1 GCA_902574205.1 uncultured Candidatus Hydrogenedens sp.
TCGCCAGCACGACGTCATCAACGGGCATCCACTCAGCGTAATCAGCCATCCAGCCACGAGCGCCGTAATCCAGCGCCTGGCGCAACTCATTGGCGACCCACTCCCGAGCCGCTGTGTTGGTCAGGTCAATAAGCCCTGCGTGAGTAAAATTCGCGTTGGGGCCTTGGAAGCGGACAAACTCACCGCTCGAATCTTTGACCAGGAAGCCTTGAGCATGCGCTTCTTCAAACACTTCCGCCGCCTCAAAGACAAAAGTGTTGAAATACACCATGAGTTGGATGCCCATGTTGCGCAGCGATTGAGTCAGATTCTCAAATTCTGGGTAGATCTCACGATCGAGGCGCCAATCCTCCTCCAAACGATAGGCATCGCCGTGCCAGTTGCCACCTTTCCAATCCTCGCTCCAAATCGCCGAGGTCGGAATCGAGTCGTCTCTCAAGAACTGCGCAAAGCGCTGAACGTTTTCCTCGCCAAACACTGCATCATTCCATGGCGCAAACACCCACGCCGGCGGCAGCTTAGGTCGTCCCACCCAGCCCGTGAACCGCTTGAGCGCCTCCATGGGTGTCGGACCATCAAAGACGTGCAGACGAACGGTCGATTCGTGCAATTCAATTGCAGTCGCTTTGGGGTTCTCCAGGCAGACATCCACTTCAGTATAGGCGTCGGTTTCGACCGCCCAGGCAATACCGCGAGAGGTGACCGTCGCTGCGACCGGAATATGAGTCGAGTGGCGACGCCCTACGAGAAACCAGACGGGAGGCACCTCATCGGTGTCGTTCTTGCCGATACCCTGCTCTGATACCCACAGAGGTATGCGCTGACCTCGATGATCGACGTCGTGGGTTTGCGCACCAAACCCCATGAAGTGTTCATCGGCTGCACAGTCAATGACCATACGAGCTCGGTTCCCTTCATCTGCGCTCCACGTCACTTTGGCGTGTCCATCACCCATGATCTGCGCTTTGAGCTCACCGAGCCCATCGATGCGGGCCGAAATGGTCTGATCATCACCATCGAGTTTGATGTCCGTGCCCTTTTGCCACTCTTGCTGCGGAAGATCTTCAACAAGGAACGAGCCGAATTTCATCTGATGGCTGGCTGAACCCCGCCGTGAAGCGAGCTCCAATATAGGGAGATCCAGCAACAAACGGTCGTTGGCACCGTGGATCTTTAGATGATCGTCTTCGAACGCGACTCGAAGTTGACCGGACTCAAGCTTAGGCGAACCACAGGCTGCTAAAGCGACGAAACTGGTAAGGATTAGTGTTCTCATAGTCGTATCTTAGCGAAGCAAACTGCTGCCGGCTAGTCTCAGATCGTCAATGGACGCACCGCTGAGCTAAAGCTCTCGCTACCTAAAGTGATAAGAAGTTGATCATCTTGACGAAATAGAGACCACTGGTTGTTGCGTTCGAGTTGTTGCGCGAGCCGCTCGACCATGGTCGCGTCGAGACTGTAAAGTTCAAGTTCGTTGGCGCGATGAATACGCTGGTTGGTTAACTTAGCGACCAGCAGTTCAGGCCGTTTGTGCGTGTAGACCACAACACGAGGCACGCGTTTTGATGCTTTATGGAGTCGCTCGGCACTCGGCGATCCAATATCGATCCAAAGCTGCATGTCTCCGGTCAGCGATTCTGCTTTGAGTGCGGGTTCATCAGCGTCGCAAAGTCCCGCCTTCGACCAGTCGATTCCATCGCCAAGGTGCAAACAGTAAGCGATCACTCGACACACGCAGTAGGCGTCGCTCTCGGACGGGTGCTGTGCGACACGCAAGGAGACGGACTCATAGACGTTGGCGTCGACATCGCTGATGTCGATATTAAAGCGCAAAATTGTCGCTGAGCGAGCCATACATCCCCTAACCACTATCCAACCTTTTTGGCCCGCTCCGTCAATCAGCAGAATATTCTAAGGGCTGCATCGATCAAAGCGAAGCAGGATGCTTGACTCGATGCGAGCAGACCGATTGGATGCAATAGGCTCACGAGCGATAAGGATGATACGATGACCATGCTGACTACCTTATTGGCGTCGATGCTTGTCGCAGGGTCGATACCCCTGCCCCCAACCTTGATCGTCGCACCGTTGAATGCCTCAGGCAAAGACGCTGCGAACGCAAAAACGCTCACCCGTTTGGTTCGTATTTATGCCGGTCAATCCAGTCAGTTTACTTTGGTGACGCCTGAGGAGCTTGGTGCCATCGATGAAGAACTCAAGCGACAGCTATCAGGCGGATGTGACGAAACCAGTTGTATCGCCGACATAGGCGGAGCGCTGGGTGCAAAGTTCATGCTTACCGGAGGCCTCGACCGCCTTGGGTCGCGTTTGATTTTGACACTCAAGTTGATCGACATTGAAAAGGTACGTGCCGTCAGCACGGTTGCGGACCAAAGCAACTCGATCGAAGCTTTTGCTGATTCCCTACCTGCGAAGATTCGTGAACTGTTTAAAGAAGGCGGTCGGGCGCCCAATGCAAGCGAACTACAGGTCAAAACCGCCCAAGCGATCAAAGCAGCACAAAACGCGCGACGTGAAGCCGATCAAGCCAAGCGAGAAGCCGAGGCAGCAAAACGCCAGGTGCTTGAGGCGCAACGAGCTGCGGACGTGGAGCGTCTGCGAGCGGCGCAGTTGCGAGAGGCGGAAG
>CACGMS010000126.1 GCA_902574205.1 uncultured Candidatus Hydrogenedens sp.
AGTCGCTCATGGTCAAGTGATCCTTTGCTCACAGCAACAACGCAATCAAAAAGCAGTTTGAGTGAGGTAGTCAAGCGCCTCAAAGAGCGCTAGTCGTTGAGCAAACGGAGCGGCGATGCAGGCGATTCTCCAGCTCATCCGATCAGGTGCTCTGGTCACAAATATTAATCGATTTGCCGATATTGCGCTGGCGGCGTTGATCGTCGGTATCGTCGGTATGTTGGTTTTGCCGCTGCCGACGTTTATTCTCGATTTACTGCTCACCCTCAATATTACACTCGCGCTGACGATGCTTTTGGTTGCGGTGTATATGCCCAATGCGTTGAAACTCAGCAGTTTTCCCACCATTCTTTTGGTGACCACGCTCTTTCGTCTGGCACTGAACGTCAGTTCAACACGGTTGATTCTACTCGATGCCGATGCAGGTGATGTGATTGCTGCCTTTGGTAATTTTGTGGTCGCCGGGAACTTTGTTGTCGGCGCCGTCATCTTTTTGATTCTGACTTTGATTCAGTTTTTGGTGATCGCCAAAGGATCCGAGCGCGTGGCTGAAGTGGCGGCTCGCTTTACGCTCGATGCGATGCCTGGAAAGCAGATGAGCATCGATGCCGATCTAAGGGCTGGAGCCTTTGATATGGACGAGGCGCGAACGCGCCGCAATGAACTCAATCGCGAAAGCCAACTCTTTGGTGCCATGGATGGTGCCATGAAGTTCGTTAAAGGTGATGCGATCGCAGGGATTATCATCACAATCGTCAATATTATTGCCGGCATGATCGTCGGTATTACGCAAAAAGGTATGACGGCTGGGGAGGCGGTCGAAGTCTATTCTCTGCTGACCATCGGTGATGGTTTGGTGAGTCAGATTCCCGCGCTGTTGATCTCGATCACCGCCGGTATTGTGGTGACTCGAGTGGCTAGTGAGGTCGAAGGGCGAAACCTTGCCGAGGATATCGCCGCCCAACTCCTCAACAACTACAAAGCCTTTATCATCGCTGCAGCCTTCTTGCTCGTTCTTGCTGTTGTTCCCGGGCTGCCAACCGCCCCATTTATTATCCTCGCACTATTTATGGGGGTCATTGGTTACTCGCTAAAGGTCATGAGCGAGCCACGGCTCGAAGCGAGCGGGGAGCCGACTGAGGCGCAGGATAATGTCGCCGCAGAGACACGTAAAATCGAGCAGCAGAGTGGGCGATCCGATGAAATGTTGCAGGCCGTGACACCCATCGTCCTTGAAGTGTCGGCAGACCTTGTGGGATTTGTCGACGATTCGGAGGTTGGCTCAGCATTTTTGGGCGAATACATTCCCATGATGCGAGACGGCTTGTTTTATGAGTTGGGTGTTCGCTTCCCTGGGGTGCGCGTTCGCGCGGGCAACTTACCCGAGGGACAATATGAGATTCAGATCAACGAGGTTCCCGTTGCCCGCGGCTCCGTCGAACCGGGACGTGTACTCGCTAATGAAGTCGTTGATCGCATGCGTTTGCTCGGGATTGAGTCCCGAGTGGCCGAGAATCCTGCCACCAACAACGAGGCGAGCTGGATTCGTGAAGAGGATCGACTTCTGGCCGAAAGCGCAGGGATTACCTGCTGGGATGTTGCTGGCTTTATCGTCCTTCATATGAGTGCTTTGCTTCGGCGTAATGCATCTGACTTCTTGGGGATACAAGAGGTTCAAGAGATGCTTGACCAGGTCGAGAAATTTTATCCTGCTTTGGTTAAGGAAACGATCCCGAAATCGGTGTCCTTGTTTCAGTTGACCGATATTGCGCGGCGACTGGTTGAAGAGGGTATTTCTGTACGTGATTTGAGAACGATTCTGCAGACGCTCGCCGAATGGGGCCCTGTCGAGAATGATAATGTGACATTGACTGAACAGGTTCGCTCTGCCTTACGCCGTGCCATTTCTCATCGTGCCGCAAGAGGATCGGACACGCTAGTTGTCTATCTTTTGGATGGGCAAATCGAAGAGACCGTTCGCAGTTCGATACAGCACAACGCAAGCGGTTCATTTTTGGCGCTCGAGCCGGAGATCACGCAGGAGATTTTAGCGGCATTACGTAAAGAACTCGGTCAACGCGGACCGACGAGTCAACGTCCGGTGCTGCTGACGGCGCAAGATATTCGTCGCTTTGTCCGCAAACTGGTTGAACTTGAGTTCCCAGAGATCGGTGTCTTGAGCTTTCAAGAGCTGAGCCCGGATCTGAACGTTCAGCCTTTAGGGCGTATCGGTTTACTCTAGACCCGGTCCGTTTAGCTGGTCTTTTATCTCTCTCTTAATCTGTTTATGCTGGCTCTTCCCATAGGATCTGGAGGAGTGATGAAGGAGCGACTAAAAACAGAGACGCTCGATTGGGTAGCGGGCGCGCAGCAAGGGACCGCTTACCTCAGTGGTGCCGGTATTTTACGGCGGCCATTGCGCAGCAAAATAGTCCGAATTGGACGCGGTGAAGGCAATCAGGTGTCGCCTCAGGGCGCCGGTCTATCGAAGAAGCACGCTGAGTTACGGCGAACAGATGCAGGTTGGCAGGTCGTTGACCTTGGTTCTCGAAATGGAACCTATGTTGCCGGCGCTCGCGTTCATGAAGCAATGTTACCGGACCGCGCTGAGTTGCGATTTGGTGGTGCTGTCATGTGGTTTG
>CACGMS010000127.1 GCA_902574205.1 uncultured Candidatus Hydrogenedens sp.
CGTTCGCACCGAAGACTTTGGAGAACACGATGGACAACTGTTTATGGTGCTCGAGCATGTCCACGGTGATGAACTCACCAACTTATCCAAGGCGTCGCATGCTCATAACCAAGCCTTACCGCTGCAGCTGATCTTGCAAGTGGGTGTGGACATCGCTGACGCCCTTGATCACGCGCACAAGCAATGCGATGCCGATGGCAAAGCGCTCGGCGTCGTGCATCGCGATGTCAGCCCACAAAACATGATGATCACCCAGGAGGGTCAGGGTAAACTTCTTGATTTTGGCATTGCCCGTGCCAGCATCAACCACGAGCAAACCCAGGCCGGTCAAGTCAAAGGCAAAGCCGCCTATTTTAGCCCCGAGCAGATCAAGAACACCAACCTCGATGGACGATGCGATCAGTTTGCCCTCGCTGTGGTGCTTTATGAGTTACTGACCAGACGGCGCTTATTTGCGGACCGCGACTTGATCAGCACTCTGCAACGCGTGGTGCGCTGTCACGTCCCGAAGCTCGACTTATTTCGAACCGACTTGAGTCCTGAACTTGAACACACGATAACGCGAGCTCTAGCGCGTGATCGCGGCTACCGTTTCAGCGATTGCGCGCAATTTGCCGAAGCCTTGAATACCTGTCTTGACGCAGCAGGTGGGCGGCTCGATGCAAGGCGCTACAAAGCCTGGCGCTTAGCGCTGAGTCTCGAAAAGAAGAAGGCTTTTGTACCGGTTCACGCAGGGGTTCACGCACAGGCAAAAAATGACCAACGCGCCACTCAAGTTGCCGATGCCGGTACCATGGACATCTCGCTCGACAGCCCAACCCCTGACGAGGGCACGCAGCTCTTCATCTCGTCGGATGCGGACGATGACCGTGAGGTCGAAGCACGAACTGAGTCGTCACTGACACAAACCAATATCGACGTCCCTCTGGATACCTTTGTGGGTCGCGTCGGTGAGCTGCAGACCATCAAAGACTTGCTCGATCAAGGCAAACGCCTGGTCACGCTGCTTGGTGCAGGCGGCTCGGGCAAAACCCGTCTCGCCGTTCAATTTGGAGGTCAGAACACCCATCGTTTCCCCGGCGGTCTGTGGTTTTGTGACCTGAGCGAAGCCCTGAGCGCTCAGGATGTGATGGATAGCGTCGCCAAGAGTCTCAACCTTGAGTTATCGGGTACTGATCATTCGGCGCATATCGGTCGATGTTTGGCTGGACGTGATCAGATGGTCCTCATTTTAGATAACATCGAGCAAATCGCTGAAGCCATGAGCCCCTTGCTCAGCATATGGCTGCGCATGGCGCCGCAGGCGACCTTCTTGGTCACCAGTCGAACGCGCCTTCAAATGCCAGGTGAGAGCGTGATGATGGTGGACCCGCTCGCCTTACCCGACGCCATGCAACTGTTCGCTGACCGAGCTCAAACGGCGAACCCCAGCTTTGTACTTAGCGAAGACAACGAAGCGCTCATCAAAGAGATCGTTGAGCGTTTAGACTGCATGTCGCTCGCCATTGAGCTAGCGGCTGCTCGAGTGCGTATGATGACACCGGCAATGATCCACAAGCGCTTAGCGCAGCGCTTTAAATTATTGCGCGGTAAGCGCAGCGATCAAAGCGAGCGGCAAAACACCTTGCGCGGGGCGGTCGAATGGTCCTGGAATTTGCTCAATCAAGCCCAGCAAATGACCTGGGCACAGATCTCGGTGTTTCACCATGGCTTTACACTTGAAGCCGCAGAAGCCGTTGTCGATCTAAGTGCTTGCGATGATGAGCCTTGGGTGCTTGATGTGCTCGGTGAACTGGTCGACCAGAGCCTGTTGCGTCTTGAGACAGACCCAAGAGGCAACGGTCGCTACCACCTGCTTGAAACCATTCGAGCCTTTGGTTTAGAGCAGCTCGGCAGCCACGAGCTCGCCACCAAAGACCGGCACGCGAGCTACTTTGCTGGCTCTGCAGATCCGAACTTGCCTCTATTCTTACAATCCAATGCCTCGCCATGGCCTGCCGTTGAAGAGCATAATATTCGCTTCGCCTTTGATCATGCGATGCATCAGGCTCAGCGACAAACCGGGTTGGCATTGGGCTGGCTGCTCGCAGAAAAACTACCCCTCACGTATCAAAAGCACTCTGGTGACAATGAACTCTTACCATCCATGATGACTTTAGCTGAATCTGGCTCATTGGCTGCCGCTTCAATTCAAGCGCGATTAGGCACATCACAAGCGCTCGATCAAGCTGAAGCCATACTGAGGAATCAGCCACAGGCTGAGATTGAATGGTATTGTGAACTGCAACGCGCCTGGGCGCTTCGAAATCAAGGTGATTTTGAAGCCGCGCTGCAACGAGCAGTAAAACTCGAAAAATTCCCGCAAAATGATCGACAACGAATCTATACGATTGGTCATACCATTAAGCTTTTGATGGAGACGGGTAATGGTCAAGCTGCACTGGCGCGTTTAGCTGCCTCAAAATCGCTCTATGTTGGGGATGAAATTTTCACGTTTCTTGACCACGAGGCCGAAATTTATCTGAATCAATCGCGCCTAAAAGACGCGAGAAGTTCGTGCCAACTCATCGCTGCCAAAGCGGAGGAACTGGGTCACTTCAAAGGACAAACTAAATACCTCTCGTGCGCAAGTGAAATAGAGG
>CACGMS010000128.1 GCA_902574205.1 uncultured Candidatus Hydrogenedens sp.
ACTTTGTTGACAAACTCATCGGTCAGTGGACCGGTGGCGACAAGTACATCTCGACCTTGATCAAGTTCTAGACGCCAATCCATGCCTTGGACCGTCAACTTCGCCAGAGCATCCTCGCTCTCATCTAACTCATGAATGGTCTGCATCAGCTCCGAAAAGCTGACATCACGCCCCTCGTCAGGGCGAACCGTACGCAGCGATACGAGCAGAAATAACGAACCGAGAACAATCGCCCAAACGGCTAATGTCCGGTAGTTGGAACGCATGTGAACTCCCCACTATTGAGCAACTCAGGCTCGGTAACGACAAGCGCTACACTATAGAGTTAAGCACCAACCTACCGCCTCGCAAGTATAGTGATCGATTTGATACCGAAAAACAGCGGGTTTTTGAGCTTGGCCGCCCTGCGGCCGTAGTCAACTCACGAACAAATCGACTCCGCAGACGTACACCCGGCAGCAATTCTGCGAGTTGCGTGCGCACTGCCAGCTGTCTCAACGCCGGTGACAAACGATCGAGCGGAACCGACCAGGTCTCAATCTGCAGCGAGCGAACGCGCTCGCCCAAGCCAGATATATGATCAGCAATTGAACCATTTGGGTCAATTGTCTCCAGTATTTTCGCCCCTCGAATCCAAACGCGCTCAAAGCGCTCCTGTTCATTCATAGGATCCGCGTGCGCACCCATCGACCACGGCCTCAAGTCGGCTCGTTGAACCGATAAAAGTGGCCGTGAAAACTGACCCCGACGCTCCGGCATCGTCGTCCAATAATGGGGTGAGGAACCGCTCAGTAAACGCATCCAAATCGTTTCGATGTAATCATCGCGCGTCTGCGCTAACCAAATTGTCTGTGTCCAAGCGTTCTCGAGTGCTCGGTAGCGAGCTCGACGTGCGCTCGCCTCAAAACCTCCACCTTCCTTATCATACACGGCTGTGAGGACTCGGAGCTCCAAGCCCAACTCATCTGCGATGCGACACGCATGGTCGCGTGCTTGCGAGGAACTCTGGGTGCCGTGATCAACATGCAATAAGACAGGTCTTAGTCCGGCAGCAACTGAGAGTCGCGCTAAACCCACACTATCGAAGCCTGCAGAGAACGCGATCGCTAGGGGATGATCATCATCCACGCTCGTCTGGAGTAAAGTGCACAGTTCAAGTTCGTTCATTCACGAACGTCTCAAGACGATCTGCTGCGCGCTCAAGATCCTCGGCCGACACCGCAATGCTCATTCTAAGCCATCCGGGCGCGCCGAACGCAGATCCAGGCACCGTAGCCAGCGACTGTTGTTCGAGCAGTGCCTGACACAAGCTGATATCATCTTCTGTCTCCTCAAGGAGATCACGTACATCAACAAAGACATAGAATGCGCCTTGTGGGCGGAGCGCCGTCACGCCCTTGATTGCGCCGAGACGCCCAACGAAAAGATTACGTCGAGCCTCGAGGCTCTGGACGAGTTCCTCGACATGGCTATCGGCGTGCTTGAGGGCTGCGAGCGCTGCGTACTGTGACACCGTAGCCGGATTCGATGTTTGATGGCTTTGAATTTTTGTCATCGCGCTGATAATCGGCGCTGGGCCGAGTGCCCAGCCGATACGCCAACCCGTCATACAATGGCTCTTCGAAACACCGTCAATCACGACCACATGTTGAGAGCCAACGACGCTTAAAGGGCTTATAATTGCAGGCGCATCGCTGAAACGAATACGACGATAGATCTCATCACTTACGATCGTTAAGCCATGCTCCACCGCCCAACGACTCGCAACCTGAACCTGTTCGGACGTAGCGACCAAACCCGTCGGATTACTCGGTGAGGTGAGTACGAGTGCACGTGTCTTTGAGGTGACCACTCGCTCAAGCGCCTCGACCGTTGGAAAGAATCCCTTTTCCGCTACGCCCTCAACAGCAACCGCCACACCACCTGCCAACTCGACTTGGGGCGCATAACTCACCCAACTCGGCTGAGGTAATAGCACTTCATCGCCATCGTCGAGTAAGACCTGGAACAAATTGAATAAGGCCTGTTTTGCGCCCACCGTCACAACGACCTCAGTCGTTTCATCATGACGATGCCCACGAGCTTGAGATGAGTCCTCAGAAATAGCCGAAAGTAATTCCGGAATCCCTTTTACGGCAGTGTACCGAGTGGCGCCGTCAAGCAGCGCTCTCATAGCCGCCTCAACCGCCACGGCTGGTGTCGGCAAATCCGGCTCTCCCGCGGCAAGCGAAATCACAGGATGCCCCGCGGCAGTCATCGCCTTTGCCTTTGAAGAGACAGCCAAGGTTGGTGATGGAAGTAGGCGCTCTACTCGATGCGCGAGTCTGGCGTTCATGACAAACGCTCCTTCATAGCTTTCGCCACCTCAGTCGGAACAAATTGATCAATCGGCCCACCGAGCTGTGCAATTTCTCGCACCAACGAGCTACTGACATAGAAATGCTTGGCATCGGTCATCAAGAACACGGTTTCAATGTCGCCTGCGAGCTGGCGATTCATATTCGCCATTTGCAGCTCCTTTTCGAAATCAGAGACTGCTCTCAAGCCTCTCAACATCAATTGAATCGATTCCCGGTGGCAAAATTCAGTCAACAGACCGTCAAGTTTCAGGACGCGAACTCTGGGGTCG
>CACGMS010000129.1 GCA_902574205.1 uncultured Candidatus Hydrogenedens sp.
TCACCCTGCCTCAAGCCGTGCAAATCACGATCACCGTGGTGTGGGTTCTTGCCTGTTGCAACGCGCTCAATCTGGTCGATGTACACGATGGCTTGGCGGCTACCCTGAGCGGACTCAGCGCGCTGGGGTTTTGTGCTTTAGGGTGGATGGTTGGCGATTTGCGGCTCGCTGTTTTAGCGGCGGCAATTGGGGGGGGGCTTCTTTTGGCTTCCTGGCGATAAACAGGCCGCCTGCTCGACAATATTTAGGTGACACCGGTGCCTTATTTCTCGGAAGTAGTTTGGCGATGTTGGCGCTGATGGCTCGTTACGAGGGGCAAAGCGGATGGATGCCGTATTTGGTCCCAGTCGCTCTACTCGCTCTACCCTTTATCGAGGTCGCTCAGTTGATCGTCACTCGACTCCGGCTTGGCCTCAACCCGTTCCGAGGAAGTCGGCATCATCTCGCTCACCGATTGCTCGATCGTGGTTTCAGCGATGTCGGAGTTGTGGTGTTCAAGGGCACGCTGCAGCTCATCTTCATCCTGACGGCGTTGCTCGGCTTGCATTTTGCTGCGGCCGAGCGCCTGGCTCAGGGCATCATCATCGCTCTCGCTAGCTTGGTCTTTCTGGTTTCCTTGGCGCTGCCAACGCTCGATTCGCATCGCGATGATGACCAACACGAAGAGTCCAGTAAGCAGCTTAGCTAGAAAGTTGTCGACGCGATCAATGACCGTCGGCCAGCGGGTGAGCCAACCATTGTCTTTGAGCCTCTTAAGCAGCGAGGGTAGGTGTGTTGGCCAGTAACTCCAAGTGCCATTGAGTTGCTCAGGACGCGTGAACTCTCCGCCTTTTTTGAGCGCTCCACCGCGAGCAGGATCGAGTAAGACTGCTTGGCCCTCGACCTGAACGAGTACCAGGTCATTACAAGCTTGGTTGGGGACCGGGCACCAGCTGATCGGTTGCGAAGTTTTCCCGCCCAGAGACAGGTACACACGCAATAACTGACTGCGTTCTGAGTGGTTGTATGCACGCTTTGCTATTGAGTTGGCTACGCGCGGTAACCAGCCGGTTTGACCCACGAAATCCGATGGAACATCAGCAACGGCATCCGCTAATGCAAGCACTCGAGGTATGGGCTGAGGGATGGAACGAGTATGCTTGTGCAGCTGATGTCTAAGAAAGATGGTATTGTTGTTCGAGACGAACCAAACCACCACGGCGGCAATGAGTACACCAGCACCTAGCGCGGGTAGTAGGCTGGAGGTCTTGTTTCCTCTATGTACTAACAGCCATCTCAAGAGGTTTTCTCCTTTGCTTCCACTCATCGTCCATATGGTTACACGTCTTGAAAACGGCGGTGCGCAACGACAGACATTACAGATCGTGCGCGAACTCCCAAGAGCAGAATTTGAAGTTGGTTTAGCCTATGGACCGGGTGGTTTTCTCGATGACCATGCTGAATCGATCGACGATCTGCTGCTCATGCCCTTGACTGCGTTGCAGCGCGATATGGGTTTAACCTCCGATATAAGGGGTTTAGCCCAGACGATCAAAGCCCTCAAACCGCATTGTTCACAGCGGCCAGTGATTGTGCACACGCACAGCTCAAAGGCAGGTGTGCTTGGCCGCGTGGCCGCCAAACTCGCTGGCGCTCGTGCCGTTGTCCATACTGTCCATGGTTTTGGTTTTCATGCTGGTGGAACCAAACATAGTCGAGCGGTTTTACTAAAAATTGAACAAGGTATGCGTTTCTTTTCCGATTGGGTTTTGACTGTTGCCGAAGCGGATCGAGCGTTCGGTATTGAACAGGGCTTGATGCGTGCCGACGCAAGCAGTGTGATCCGCTCAGGGATCGATGTCGCTGCCTTCGCACCACAGGCTGAGCTGGGCTCGAAGCTACGCGATCAGCTCAATATCCCAGCAGATGCGCCAGTGATCGGAACAGTCGCGTGTTTCAAGCCGCAAAAAGCGCCGCTCGACCACATTGAGGCATTCGCTGCCTTTTTAGCTGCGGAGCCCGGCGCTCATTTCATCTGGGTCGGAGACGGGGAGCAGATGGCGCTGGCGCGAGAGCGCCTCGACCGTGAC
The DNA here is from genome assembly GCA_902574205.1 of uncultured Candidatus Hydrogenedens sp. GTDB lineage: Bacteria > Myxococcota > UBA4151 > UBA4151 > UBA4151 > CACGMS01. The sequence continues at coordinate 2,070 of CACGMS010000129.1, forward strand.
CCTCAGCTTGCTCAGCGTGTTCATCTTTTGGGCTGGAGCGATCGAATTGTTGATGTGCTCTCGGCAATTGATTTGTTTTTGCTCATTAGCCTTTGGGAAGGGCTTCCGCGCAGTTTATTGGAAGCCAGAGCTGCCGGCGTACCCTGTGTTGTGAGCGACACCTGCGGTAATCCGGAAGCGATCGGGTACGGTCGTTGCGGGCGCGTCGTATCCATGAATCGTCCGGACCAGGCTGCCGAGGCGATGCTCGCACTTTGGCGAGACCCAGAGTTACGCCAAGAGATCAGTCGGCAGACAAGCGATGGTCTTGATGCCTTTGATGCACGGCATGTGACGCCGATGCACGCTGAACTTTATCGGGCGCTGATCCGACGCTAATTCAAGCTGGCATGAAGCCTGCACAAACTGATGGCGACCCATGGGTTTGTGAGGTTGTCGAATGCGCCGTCG
>CACGMS010000130.1 GCA_902574205.1 uncultured Candidatus Hydrogenedens sp.
ACTGATCGCTCGACTCTTCGTCTTCCTCATCATCCCAATCATCTGATTCACCGTCAGATACGCCCACCAAAGAGATCGAGCGAACATAGGTAGGGGGACTTGCGCTGACTACAAAGTGCACGCGAACTTGATCGCTGGGCTGGATGAGCAACTGCGCTTCAACGTGACTGACTAACCAGCCTTTGTTCTCTAGATAATTGGCGATACGTGCTTCGTCTTCCTTAAGAATCGTATCGACGAGCCTGCCGTCGTGGCGTCCGAGTTGAGGCGGTTTGGTGCCAAGGAAATCTTCCTGAAGCAGTTGGCGCTCAAGTCGTCGAGGAATACCGGCAACATGAACGCTACCGCAGCGCGCTCTCTTGCCGGGGGTAATATGGAAGACAAGGCGGCGGAATTCGCGAGACTGGGCTGCAATCTGCCGCCTGATTAGTCGAAGCTCTTGTCGTTGGTTTGCGATTTTTGCTAGTCGTTTCCTTCGCTCTTTAATCTGATCTTTATACTGCCGGCGAATACGGGTGATTTGCCGTTTGAGTGCTGTCTCTTGGGCATCAAGAGATGCAAGTTGTGGGTCTTCCGCTCTGATGTTTGGACGAAAGTAGCCTTGGGCTTGATATAGATTTTTGAGTGCTTTGATGCTGTTTTCAATTTGATCGTCATTAACGGCTCGAGAGCTCGAAAAGGTCAGCGTCTCTTTGAGCTTTTTACGCGCAATACGAAGCCTGCCTTGAAACTGAACCTGCAAAAGCATGCCTCGATTGACGTGAATTCGGCTGTTGATTTGCTTGCCTTTTCGTTCCGTTTGCAGGTCGATACTGGTCTCAACGTAACCCGCTTTACGCAGCCCTTGCTCTTCTTTCTCGATGCGGTCTCGGAGGATATCGATACGAAACGAACCGCCTAAACGTCGGAGTCTTTGGCGCATCGATTCAGCGTCCGCACGCGGAAGCCCGACGATTTCAAGCTCGCCCCATTCTAAGGGCACTCCGAGCTTGATGTTGAGTTGAACACGGCACCAATTTTTGCCTCTTGGGTGCTCACCGAGTGTGATTTCGACTTGTGTTCCGTCGTAACCACGCTCATCAACAAAGCGGGCGAGGCGACGACTGATTTTTTTAAGTAAAGCGGCATAAGGCGCATCGTCACTGCCATAGTCGCCAGCCGGAAGGCGGCGCCCTGCGCGTAGACTTGAGCGTCGCTCGAGATCGCTGCGCAATATACCAAAGGGAAGATCACCAATTATTTGAAGCTCAGCGATGCGTGGGCTTTCTTTGAGAATGCATCGATACGTCTCTTTGATGACCGTGCAGCGGGGCAAAACAAAGCGGTCCAAATCGTTGAGGTAGTTATGGAGTCGAGCGATGACTTCGGTGGCTGGTCCCTCGAGCCCAGTGCTTTGAGCATAGCGTTCGATAGCGGCGATTTCCGCAGGCGGTAAAGGGGGATCAAACTGTAACTCAATTTGAGGCGCGGCAAGCCACAGGATCGTCCAAGCAATCATCGAGCCCATAGCCTCCAATGGAGGTTAAGGAGCAGTTCAAGCATGGAGCCGGATTCATCGCTTCGGTAGCCACTTCGAAGATCAGCTTCGGCGCGCCATGAATCCGAGAGCACAAAAGTGCCGCGTAGGCTTTGTCGATCGTTGTTTGTGGTGGTTGCGCTTTGGTTGTCATCAACGGTTTCACTGTCTTCACTTCCCAGAAAGATCTCCGTTTCTCCGGCAACCTCAAAGCGTTCAGTTAGATTAACAATACCTTGCATGCGCAGCGTGTCGACGCCGAGATCGATAGCGGCATCTAAGGGGAGTGAGAATGTACTTTTAAAGACCCGTTCGAGCTCACGCTCAAAGCGTTTGAACATCTGACCGGTCAGCATCCTCAGAGCCACATCGCTGTAGCTCCCATCACCGCTTTCATCCGTTAAGTTTTGACCGATCAGCAGATCCGGTGTTTGTCCTCGTGCGAGCATGCCGAGGAGTTGCGGTCTGGTCAGGTCAGGATAGTCCGGCGCGTCGAGTTGCAATTCCATGCGATCGATGGGTCCGTTGATGCCTAGTCGCAACGTGATCACATCGTCTTGTTCGTTGTTTTGTTGGCGACGCGGAACGTATTCCCAGATCGAATTAAGGCTGACAAAATAGGGGTCTTGGCTAAGGTCGACCGTCGCATTGTCAATAACAAAGGCTGCTTCGGGGAAGATGATTTCGCCATTACCTTCTTCGACTTCAACGACCCCTTGCAAGCCGATTTCGGCTAACTGTCCAACGAGTCTAAGGTCGAGCGTAGGGCGAACTTGAATTTGGAAAAGAGGCAAACCTGCATTGATCTGTAACCCCGCAGCACTAATGATTTCGACATCAAGCTCGGTGCTCGCAAAGCGCCCGAGCCGCTCTGCTAGACTCGGACCGGAACCTTCTTGGTGAGTCGAAAATACAAAGTTGGTGATGTTGAGTGTTTGTTCGATTTTACCGCCGAGAATAGCGAGTTGACCTTGGATTTTA
>CACGMS010000131.1 GCA_902574205.1 uncultured Candidatus Hydrogenedens sp.
TGGCAAAGGTAATAAAGACATCATCAATACCGCCCACTACGACCGATGAACCATGGTTCTTTTGTTGTTTCTTTTTTCGCCCAAAAATTCGCTCGGCGAGACCAGTCGGAGGCTCTTCGATCGCTTGCGGAGGGAGCGTGGGTTCAGCGGGGTACAAGGTTTGTACGACTGCATCGGTGGTGAGCTTATTTAAGCCGATTTGGGCAAGCAGGTCATCAAACGAGTTTTGCTTGAGTTTCTGAATAATTAGGTTTTTATCAGGACTACTCTCAAGCTTGTTCAGGTTGCTTCCGTTAGCCCGCAGTGCTCGGTCGAGTAAATTGGACCCCACTTCTCGCGCCTGTTCGTGTTCTCTTCTGCGTACAGCGGCGCGGATACGGGTTCGAGCTCGCGAGGTCACCACGAAATCGAGCCATTCTCGGTTGGGTGATCGTCTCTTGTCCGTGAGCACTTCGATTCGATCGCCACTCTTGAGTTTGGTGCGCAAGGGAACCATGCGACCGTTCACTTTAGCTCCCGAACAGGTAAGACCGACCTCAGTATGAACCGAGAAAGCAAAGTCCACGCAAGTTGCACCCCGCGGCAGCTGGACGACCGCCCCCTTCGGAGTAAAGACGAAGACTTCTTCATGAAAGAGTTCGTGGCGAACAGATTCCATAAACTCATTCGGGTCTCGAACCGTGTTTTGCCATTCCATCAGTTGTCGCAACCAACCAAACGCCATAGAGTCTTTGTCCGAGTTGCCTTCCTGTCCCTCTTTGTAGGCATAATGAGCGGCAAAGCCGCGCTCGGCGGTATCATCCATCTCGGTGGTTCGAATTTGAATTTCGATCAGTTGACGATTGGGTCCAACGACCGTCGTGTGCAAGCTTTGATAACCGTTTTGCTTGGGCAGCGCGACAAAGTCTTTGAATCGACCTGGAATCGGTCGCCATTTGGAATGCACATAGCCAAGAACTGAGTAGCAATCGGCCACGCTGGGTACGATCACTCGAAAGGCGACCGCATCGTAGATCTCGGCGATCGAAACCCCTTTTTTCTCAAGTTTCATGAAGATCGAGTAGAGGTGTTTGGCTCGTCCATAGATATCGAGAATTTGAAGCGCCGTACCCTCAAATGCTGCACGGATTTCTTGTACGGTTTCAGCGACGTACTTATCACGTGCAGGGAGATGTTCTTCGACATCTTTACGCATTTGCTCATAACTGTTGGGTTGGAGGTAGCGAAAGCTTAAATCTTGCAACTCAATCTTGAGTGCATTCATGCCAAGTCGGTCAGCAAGGGGCGCATAGATATCCATGGTCTCGCGGGCAATACGTCGCTGCTTATTAGCCTTCATGTGCTCGAGCGTCCGCATGTTGTGCAAGCGATCAGCAAGCTTGACGATCAACACTCGGATATCCTGAGCCATGGCGACAATCATTTTGCGAAAGTTCTCAGCTGCTTTCTCTGCTGCGGACGTGAATTCAATCTGAGATATTTTAGTCACACCATCGACCATGACGGCGACAGCCTGACCAAATTGTTCCTCGATTTCCTCGATGGTCGCGTGGGTATCTTCGACGGTATCATGCAACAGACCCGTCGAGACGGTCGCTGCATCCATACCTAAATCGGAGAGGATATAAGCAACCTCGAGCGGATGCATGAGGTAGGGTTCGCCAGATTTACGTAACTGACCCGCATGGCATTTGGCGCTGAAGATATAGGATGCAGTGATCAGATCTGCCGCAGGGGAGTTTGGCGCGACCCCCAAGCGATCAATAATCTCGGTTATGCGTCGCATCGAAACAACCGCCTTCTTTCGTCAGCCTGACGCGCATCGAAAGTGGTTGCAAGGTTTCACGCTGAATTTTCAGTCTAATAAATACAAAATCGGTGTCGAATGAGGTCGATGAACGGCAGTCCGTGCGTGAGGAGCGGTGACGTTCTTTGCTCGCTTTGCGCCCGTCATTCATCCCAATAGGGCGAATAATCTTCAGCAGGTTCTGCGCCTTCTTCTTCTTCGTTATCCCAGTCTTCATTACGAAACCGACTGGTCTCGCCGTCGAGATCATCTTTGGCAGGAACTTCCTCGAGCCCGTGTAACTCGATAGCGCGAGCATAGAGGGTGTCCTCCGTCTCACGCAGGTTTTGATTAGGTATACAACAAGCTACAGGACAGACTTCTTGACACATTTCAGCACCATAGAAGCCGACACATTCCGTACACAGCTTGGGATTGATCACGTACGCAATGTCGCCTTCTCGAATAGCGGAGTTCGGGCACTCGGGCTCACAAGCTCCGCAATTGATGCAGTCGGCAGTGATCATTGTCGACATCGTTCATTCCTCGAGCCGGCGGGTTCGCCCCACGACAGCGTGCGCTATTTTGACTTAAACGGCGACCGGTTCAACTTAATTTCTTAGGCCTCGACGAAGCGAGCGCACACCATCGCGTAATCCTTGCAAGGTGAGGGGAAACATAGGGAAGTGTTGTCCGATGGCTTCGAT
>CACGMS010000132.1 GCA_902574205.1 uncultured Candidatus Hydrogenedens sp.
AATTTTGACCGGCACCACCGTCACGTGCTGTTCCCACTAGGTTGCCTTCCCACTCCACGGTACAAACCGTATTGGTATTGCCTGTTGTTTCAACGGTGACGCTCGAACTGGTCGCACGGAACTTGAAATAATCTTGGTCGGTTTCTCGATCTAACGAAGCAGAGACCTCCGCAGGAATCGTAATTCGCATCGCCTCTTCTGGCGTATCACCATGCTCCAGCGGTCCTTCTTCTTCATTTCGACAACTCGAATCGCAACCATCTCCATTGTCACGGTTCCCATCATCACAGTCTTCATTGCCATCAAGTGCGCCATTGCCGCACAGTGCCTCACCCGCATCGGTGATTGCCCCTGCATCAGATGGCGCTACGCCGGCATCAACATCAGACCGTTCCCCGCGCACACAGCGTGCGTTGAAGCATACAAAGTCTAGACGGCAATCATCGTTGGCGTCGCATCGCGTGCGCACAGATCCGCTCTCACCAGCAGGCGGAGGAGGACCACAAGCGAAGAGAGCAAAAGTTACAAGACCGATGACAACCCGCTGCATCCATCCTCCCAAATCACGATCAACATACACCCAACGCCGTAAGCGTCGCCCAATTCAGGCTTCTGTTTCAATATAGATGGCACTGCCTGCTTGGCGAAATTCTTCGCTCTTGGCTTCCATCCCCTCTGAAATCGCCTCTTGAGGCTCCAAACCCTTCGCTTTGGCATAACGTCGAACGTCAGCGCTAATCTTCATCGAACAAAACTTTGGTCCACACATAGAACAGAAATGAGCGACTTTGGCAGAGTCCTTGGGTAAGGTCTCATCGTGATAAGCGCGCGCCGTGTCCGGATCCAAACCCAAATTAAACTGATCTTCCCAACGAAACTCAAACCGGGCCTGGCTCATCGCATCGTCCCAATACCGAGCACCGGGTAAACCCTTGGCAATATCGCCTGCATGTGCGGCGAGCTTATACGTGATCAAACCCGTCTTTACATCGTCTTTATTGGGTAACCCAAGATGCTCTTTTGGCGTCACATAACAGAGCATGGCACAACCGAACCAACCGATCATCGCAGCACCAATTCCGCTCGTGATGTGATCATAACCCGGAGCAATGTCCGTGGTCAGCGGACCTAAGGTATAAAACGGTGCTTCGTCACAATACTCAAGTTGCAGATCCATGTTCTCTTTAATCAAATGCATCGGCACATGACCTGGCCCTTCAACCATCACCTGGACATCATGTTTCCATGCAATCTTTGTCAATTCACCCAAGGTCTTGAGTTCGGAGAGTTGAGCCTCATCATTAGCATCGGCAGCCGAACCCGGACGAAGACCGTCACCCAGACTAAAGCTGACATCATAGGCCTTCATGATCTCACAGATCTCTTCGAAATGCGTGTACAAGAAATTCTCTTTGTGATGCGCAATGCACCATTTCGCCATGATTGAACCACCGCGACTAACTATACCGGTCACGCGCTCTGCCGTCAGATGCACATAACGAAGCAAGACGCCTGCATGCAGCGTGAAATAGGACACACCTTGCTCGGCTTGCTCGATCAAAGTATCGCGAAAGACCTCCCATGTGAGATCTTCTGCCACCCCGCGCACCTTCTCAAGCGCCTGATAAATCGGCACGGTACCGATAGGCACTGGGCTGTTTCTTAAGATCCAATCGCGCGTGTTGTGAATATCTTTTCCGGTACTTAGATCCATAACGGTGTCACCACCCCACCGGATCGCCCAGACCATCTTTTCGACTTCTTCAGCAATCGATGAAGTCACCGCAGAATTACCAATATTAGCGTTAACCTTGACCAAGAAATTACGTCCGATAATCATCGGTTCAAGTTCGGGATGATTAATGTTTGCTGGGATGATTGCACGCCCTGCCGCAACCTCAGAGCGAACAAACTCAGGTGTCACCGTTTCAGGTAACTTTGCACCAAAACCCCTACCCTTTAGCCGAGCATCTCTAGCCTCATGAGCATATCGCTCCTTGAGTTCCTCGCGGCGCATGTTCTCGCGTACCGCAATATATTCCATTTCCGGTGTGATGATGCCGCGCCGTGCATAATGGAGTTGCGTCACATTCGCGCCATGACGGGCGCGAATAGGCTGACGCTGTAACCCCTCATAAAAAGCTGCTCCACTGGTCGCATTACCCCGATAGCCGTTGTCTTCCGGCCGAATCGCACGACCAGTATAAGCCTCAGTATCTCCTCGCTCCGCAATCCACTGAGCACGAGCACTCGGCTCAAGACCTTTTGTCACATCAATCGTCGCAGCCGGATCTGTATAGGGACCCGAGGTATCGTACAATGTGACCGATTC
>CACGMS010000133.1 GCA_902574205.1 uncultured Candidatus Hydrogenedens sp.
CCGTACTTGCTCGTCCTTCTGACGGCCTGTTCGGCAAATGCACCTTGGTCGCATGACGCAGGCTTGCCGTACGATGCAGGGGCATCGCCGATCTGGACCTTTCCTCGAATCACAACGGACGCAAGTCACGTCGACACAGGTCACATCCGTCCAACTGACGGGCCTGTCCGGCGCACCTGGCGTATCAGACAGAGCTTGCCCGCCATCGAGGACTTCAGCGGTGACCACAGACGATTCGGCTTCGTCCAAAACCTTAGCGATCAACCCTGTATTGTCTATTCGAATGAAAGCGGTCTGCATTTTGGATGCCTAACGACTCGGATTTATGGTGATACCGAGCGCACCAGTGACGCGTCGCTAGCACCTGACAGCCGAGCGGTCGCTACCGACCAATGGACACTTGAGCGGCTCAGTGAGCAGCCGACTAACAGTTGGATGGGTAGTGAGCTTGACGCCATCTTTGACCATCACGGCAATCCCTGGGTCGTTGCTCGCCAAACCCCCGAGCGCCGCACGCACCTGTACCATCATCGAGACCACGACTGGCACCATGAAGAGATCCCCGTTGCGCTCGGAGGTATTGACCCCCAACTCCATCTTGTCGGTGAATCGATCGTTGTTATTCACGCCACTGAAGAGCAACACCAAGCGCCCGCTCTGATCGCCAGTCATCGCGCACCCGATGGCACCTGGACGCATCGTCGCCTGATCGAAGCTTACGATGCGCAACCTGGGCGATGGCAGCGAAGTCTGATTACTGATGGTCAAATCAACTTCTGCAGTTTTGAGCCCGCATCCCAACGCGTCACCTGGGGCACCGCTGCGCTTTACGCAACGTCTGGTATCGACGCCGGTTCCATCGTCGATACACGAAGCATCGATGCCACTGTGGGTGGCCTCGTCAGGTCAAACCATTTTTCAGGCGGTCCCTTTTGCGACATGGATAACGACACGCTGTACTACAATCAGCCTCTGCTCGGATTGATTACACAACATAGCGATCAAGGCGCATCACATACCACATCGAGAAAAGGACCTTTTGTCGTGATCAAAACCCTGGACCAAGGGCTCATTCTGAGTGCTGAAGATGGCCGTTTAGTTGTTGGTCGACTCCATGAAGAGCCATTTGATCTTGGTGTCTGGACGATCAATGATCGCCCGAAAGCGCTTCGGATCAATGAGGCGGTTCTTGTTGCCACCGAATCGACACAGATCCACAAATTAGAGTTCACTTATTGGGAGCCTAACCCATGAAACCCTTTCATCGACGAGATCGAGCCGCATTAATCGGCCTACGTCTTATGGTTGGCGGATTGATCTTTGAATGCGGGGTTCGTCTCCTTCAAAACTCATGGGGTGCGACGGAATTTCTGATGCGTCTCAACCACGGTATCAATCGGAGCCCACTAGCGCCCGAGTTGGCATCGTTGCTCAATCATTTGATGGCGCACCATGGGGTCGTCGCTCAATCGATCGTACTCACTCACTTAATCGCCGGACTCTTCTTAATCGTCGGTGTGCTGACACGAACAGCTTCGCTCGCTTTGTGTCTCCTTTATCTCGTCTATGCGCTGATCTATCCCTTACCCTTGCCTATTCTGATCTGCGCGGCTTGCGGTAGTTTAGCACTCAGCGACGCAGGTCAGCACCTGACCCTTCAGCGATTGACCTTGCCCACGCGAGCGAACCACCAATCGACGCAAACCGGCTGATCAAGGTCCACACGATGCGCTGCCTCTTCGACCAATTCATCGAGGGCTAGACGGGACAAACCAGGAGCGACCAACTCAGCCATAGCTGGAATCCGGAGTAAATCGACTAAAGCGGCTTGCGGACCCTGCCATCGATCAAAGACCCAGGCGCATGGTCGGCCGTTCGCTTCGCACAAGCGACTAAATCGAGTTCGATCAAAGCGTGGATGTAAGGCAGGGAAACGGTCTCGTCTGGATGCCAAGACATCGGCCAGTGCTGCCTGGATGGGATGAGCCGCAACGGATTCGCCCGCACATTGTGCTACAGGGACATTAAAGACTAAGCGTCCATCTGGCTTCAAGCACTTCAAAACCGGCTCATAAAGCAACTGATCAAAATGCCAAAAAGCGGCACCGCAACTAATTAAATCAAAACGTTTAAGCCCCTCACTAATGAGGTCTTCTGCGCGCCCAACTCGCCAACTGACCCTGGGGTCCGGCAGGCGCTGTCGAGCCTGGTCAATCATCGCTTGCGCCGAATCGACAGCCAACACATCAGCACTCATCGGCAAAGACCCAAGCAAGGCCTCTAAAGTTGCTCCTGTTCCGCAACCTAAATCCAAAACATC
>CACGMS010000134.1 GCA_902574205.1 uncultured Candidatus Hydrogenedens sp.
TGTACACGGCGCCACGGTGACTCTGCTCGATAATTGACGTTCCACACCCCTGATAATCGGTGAACTCAGCTTGAGTTCGCTCTAAAACATCGAGCGGCAATGCTGCAGGGCCTGCCGAAAAATTTAAGATACGCGCCACGTTGACCTCCGTCTTTGTAGACCACCTATTGGCCTCAAATTATATTTTCGGCTAGCGGTTGTTTGTATCTCTTTCGCGGCACCTCAATGATTAAGTTTACCAGCCCCCTAGCCGGCCTTGACTCGGCTCTTTATAGTCGGCGCGCTTGGAGTTTATCGACATGTATAGATCCCTTCTATTTGCCCTCGCCATACTCGCCTTAGGCTGCTCGAAACCTGAGATCGAAGCTCCGGTCGCTAGCGCACCTAAAGTGGACCAAGATGGTGAACCGCTAGTGGCACCTGATGCCGGAGTTGTAGCGGCTGCAGAGGTGGTAGACTCCAAGCGCCCAGGTGAGGCGAAGGCGCCTACGCTGGCACAGCTCCAGCCCCAGTTTAACTGGATACAGCGCCATTCACTCAGCCGACCGACCGGTATTGATATCATGTTTTCGGAGGCAGTCTTTGGCAGGCGCTCGAGAGATATCGACCAAACGCTAGTGACTCTTGAGCCTCAAGTTAAAGGCCAACTACAGATCGCCAATCCGTATACCCTGCGCTATCATTTTCATGACAAAGTCCCGATGAGTTCGTCATTTACGGTGCAACTCAGAGCGCTAAAAACGCGCTGGGGCCTTCTCGAGGGCGGCGCAAAGACTCCGACCGCCGACTTAACGACTCCAGACTTTGTCATCTTTGACTCCAGCTTAATGACGATCCGTAATCGACTCGTCTTGAAGCTGTATGCAAGCGCCCGGGTCAAAAGCGACGATATCGAAAAATACCTACGAATTACTGCCGACGGTGTAGCCGCCCAAAATTTGAAGACTTTGACGACAAATAGTCATGAGGTTCATATTGTCCTTCCCCAACTCTACAACCTCGCGAATGTCATCGCCGTTGATGTCGATGCTGGCGTCGGAATGATTGGTGGCGAAGACAAAGCACCCGCCTACAGTCAGGTACACAACCGTCAGCACGGAAAACAATCGGTTCGTATCGAAGGCATGGGCGCGGTTGCAAGCGCTGATGGCTTCGGAATTGACATCGTGTGTCATGACGAGAGCGTCGCCAAACGGCGGCGTTATTTCTGGCACGACGGCCTGCGTCGTAGCTTCCGTGTTGGTCACCGTTGCCTCCCCGCGAAAGGGAGCGCAGCGATGATCTCAGTGGACCCGCCGGTTGCCTTTCGCATCGCACCAGGACGCGGCGGCTTTCGACTTCTCGGTGATTTTCGTCGGGGCAATTACCGCATCAAACTCGTATCAGGTCTTACGACTGTCGATGGCGGCATCCTGAAGAGTGATTTCGTAGCCATGGCGCGCATCGGCGTGCGCGCACCCCACCTCGAGTTTATCGAAACCGGCAGGTACCTCCCTAAAAACTCATGGAAAACCTTACGCTTTCGACATCGAAATGTGGGCGAGGTGAACCTTGAGGTGCGGCAGATACGTCCAGAGAATTTAGCGTTCTGGTTATCCAGTGGCTCAGAATCAGCAAGCCTGCGCGACAGTGATGTCGTCGTTCGGCGGAGCTTGCGTGTTCGCGCGCCCAGCGATGTCATGGAAACGGGCTCGCTCGACGTCGAAAATCTCGTCGGGGCAAAATTCCGGGGGGTTCTACAGGTTCAACTTCAATCACCAGGAACAAAGGCCGTTACGCGCCTGATGGTGAGTGATATGAACCTGCTTGCGAAGCGATCCCTTCAGCAGCCAGCGAAAGATAAACGCCCTGCTGAATATGGCTATAAGGTCTGGTCCACCGCCATCCACACCCATCAAGCCTTAGCGGGAACGCTTATGGAATTGGTGGCGCCGAGTGGTCGCATTATCGATTCGTGCATGACCGGCGCTGATGGCAGCTGTGAAGTCTCAGACAGGCGCGCCGACGCTTTGGATCAAGCGATCGCCATAGCGATCATCGCCAAGCGAGGAACGGATTTAACTTATCTTCGGTTTAGAGATCTTCAGCTTCCGCTCAATCAAAGTAAAATTGGCGGTGAGCGTTATCGAGACAGCAAACCCTACCGGGCATTCCTTTACGGCGATCGCGACCTGTATCGGCCTGCAGAGACTGCGCATGTCGTCGCTATTGTTCGAGAAGCCAATGATAAGCCGCCCAAAGCGGGACTGC
>CACGMS010000135.1 GCA_902574205.1 uncultured Candidatus Hydrogenedens sp.
TCGGCGCTGGTTTTGACTCTGGGGTTGACTTCGCCGGGCTGGGGCGAGCTTGCTTGTGATTTTAGCTAGGTTCATGGGAGCAAGACAATCGCCGATAGGCCGACGGCGGCGCAGTACGGAGCGAAGGCTGCAAACCGGCGCGCTTGAACCAAAGCAACCAACCAACTTAATGCTAAATAGCCACTGATCAGAGCGACGCTAAAACCGATCATGGCTGCAACTAAATTCAGATCGCCCAAACCGTCCTTAAGCTTGAGAATGGCGGCGCCTGCTATCGCTGGTATTGAGATTAAAAAGCTAAAGCGCGCAGCGTTTAGCGTGCTCACGCCAAGCAAGAGAGCAAGGGCGATGGTGGCGCCTGAACGCGAAATGCCTGGGGTGATTGCTAGCCCTTGAGCGAGCCCAATAGCAATCGCCATCAACGCGTTAATTTCCCGTTCTTTCGGTCGAATCCAGTGGGTGGCGAGCAGGAAGCAAGCCGTGATGATAAGGGCAATACCTACGGCTTGAGTTTGCTGGGCTAAGCGCTCAAAATGATCCTTGAAAAGCAAGCCCATCACTGCGGTAGGCAGCGTGGCGATGACGACTAACATACCCAATCGAGCTTCGGGGTCCTCAGTGTATCGAGTACGCGGTGAAGTTACGGCTCTCGGGATGGCTTTGATCAGGCCTGTGACATCGACTCGGTAATAATAAATCACTGCGACAAGTGTAGCTAAATGGAGCAGTAGCTCAAAGATCAAACCCGTACTTGGCAGCCCAATTAAGTGACCTGCCAAGACCAAGTGTCCTGAGCTTGAAACGGGTAAAAACTCGGTCAGACCTTGGATCAGACCAAGGAGCGCCGCCCAGAGTATGTCCACTTAGTTAAGCGCAGCCACCAGCGCTTCAGCGCGATCGGTTGCTTCCCATGTGAATAACCCGTTTTCTGCCTTTCGACCAAAGTGACCGTAGGCAGCTGTTGGGCTATAAATCGGACGCAGTAAGTCGAGGTCGTTGATGATCGCCGCTGGTGTGAGTGAAAACACCTCGCGCACCGCTCGTTCAAGTTGTTCTGCATTCGCCGAACCGGTACCGAAATGATCAACAAAAACACTAACGGGCTCGGCGACACCGATCGCATAAGCCAGTTGAACTTCGCATCGTTTCGCTAGTCCAGCTGCGACTACGTTTTTGGCAATATAGCGAGCCATATATGCCGCTGAGCGGTCGACCTTACTTGGATCCTTACCCGAGAACGCACCGCCACCATGTCGACCAACGCCGCCATAAGTGTCGACAATGATTTTACGACCGGTGAGGCCCGCATCACCTTTCGGTCCGCCGATCACGAATCGGCCCGTCGGGTTGACATGAATCGTGGTGTTGGGTGTCAGCAGGTTCGCGGGTAGGGTTGGTTTGATCAGTTCTTCGATGACCGCTTCGCGGATCTGACTGAGCGTAACATCTTCCGTGTGCTGCGTTGAAATAACAACGGTGTCAATCTCAGTGATTTGATTGCCTTCATATGCACAGGTGACCTGACTTTTTGCATCGGGTCTCAACCACGGCATTTGACCGGACTTTCGAAGGTCGGTGAGACCCTCCATGAGACGATGGCTGAAGTGGACCGGAGCCGGCATGAGTGTATCCGTCTCGTCACAAGCGAAGCCAAACATTAGCCCTTGATCGCCAGCACCCTGTTCGGTGTGAAGGCCTCGCCCTGAATCAACACCTTGGGCGATGTCATCGCTTTGAGCGTCCAGCGTTGTGAGGACGGCGCAACCTTCGGCGTCGAAACCAAGCGCAGGGTCGTTGTAACCAATCTGGCGGATGGTATCGCGTACGACCTCTGGTAGGTTGACGTATGCTGTGGTGGTCACTTCGCCAGCCAAGCAGACCATACCTGTCGTAACGAGGGTCTCGCAGGCGACACGGGCGTGCGGATCCTGAGCTAACATGGCGTCTAAAACAGCGTCGGAAATTTGGTCGGACACTTTGTCGGGGTGCCCTTCTCCAACGGATTCACTTGTAAAAAGATGCTTGCGGGTCATGAACCCTCCTGAAATGCAAGGGTAGCCCACGTATCGATGAGGAATCGAACCGTCAACGGCAACTGGAGCTTGTTATGACCCAAAGAGCATTATTACTCATTTTGGATGGTTTTGGTGAGCGTGATGCATGT
>CACGMS010000136.1 GCA_902574205.1 uncultured Candidatus Hydrogenedens sp.
CTCTCGATTTCATCAGGTCGTAGAAGGCGAAAGGCTGCAATAGTAGCCGTTCCAACGAGCTGGTTAGCGATACTCGCGCCATCTTTCGAGACGGCATTGCCGTTCACTTTGAATTGGATGGCTAACACTTTGACCAAACGTTCAAGGTGACCGATCCGATCGAGAAACTCACCGACGGCATGGTAGGTGCCTGAGAAATCGCCGCGATTGATAATGAAAGCCATCTCTTTGACGCGCAGTTCGGATTCAGGCTTGAATGTTCGTAGATCAAGTCGAGACACCCCAGCTTGCTCATAGACCTTATCCAAAAGGTCTCCAGGATCCGCTTCCATAGGAATTTTTTGTTCAATTTCTCGAACTTTAGCTTGTTTGAATTTGAATTCTTGTTCGAGCACGTGCTGGTTTCGAATTTCAACAGCAAGATCACCCTGAGTTCGCTTCTGTTTGGCTATATTTTGCGTGGCTTCTTGGAGTGCGTTGTCGACACCACTGAGAATGACGAAGTAAAATAGAGCAAAGACTACAATAGGAGCGCCCAAAGCGACGAGCATACGTTGTTGTTTAGGGAGGGCACCCCAGCGTTCGACGAGATTTTGAAGATTGTTCACTTCTTCCCTCGTTTCTTGCCGCTTCGATCAATTTCTGCAGGCCGCCAACCGGCTACGCGCGCAAACAAACTGAAACTCTGAACAGGAATTTGTGCTTCTTTATAAAGGACCTCTTTAACCTCGCCGAATTCGATATGGTCAAAGAGCGAGCTACCGCGCATGTTCTTTGCAAAATCAGTGACATCAGAGGGTCCCATGGCGTAACCTTGGACACCGATCGCAAAGATCGGCTCGGCGAGCTTGGGCAGCATATCCATACTGATTCGCTCGCCGCCTTTAACCACTGGGTCGCGCAAACCTAGGGGTTGTCCGATAGGATAAAATGACATGCCGGTCAGCCACACGCGATTCGGGATGTTGCGAGCAAGTTGCATCATCACCCGCGCGGGGTCGGCTCGCAGTTTATCAATGATCTCGACGACTTCTGCTTTGGCTCGAAGCTTTTCTTCTTCTTTTTTGAGCTTATCGAGCGTGCCCGCCTCGCGTTGGAGTTCGGCCGTTTTCCGTTCTTCAATACGCAGTTCGCTCTCGCGTCCTCCGAGGACATCAGCGACAGAAGCATACCACATCGATAAGGCGAGCATCTCGGCAATGATGACCAAAATGAGCAACATCAGTTGCTGCTTAAGGTCGCGTTGGCGAGCTTCTTCTCGGATCGGGAGTAGATTAATCCGAATCATTTGCGTTCCTTGCTCGCATCGAGGCGATCAAGGGTTGAGCGACAGCCTAATCCCATGGCGACGGCGGCCTGACACCCTAAGGAATTCAATTCACTGAGGTTGACCGCTTTGTGTTTGCCTTGAAGTGATCGAAATGGATCGAGACGAGCAGCATCTAAACCAATTTCTCGGGCGATTGCCATGCACAAGGTATCCGAGTTGGCTGCACCACCCGATAGGAAGAGTCGTTCAAGTGGTAAACCGCCTTGGTCAGCATGGTAGTTGATCAAGTTACGGAGTTCCCCGATCATCTCGCCACTCGCTTCTTCGAGCACGCGCTGAACATCAGCAGGCACCAAGCCATCAGCGACATCGCCGGTCTTAAATGCTTCAGCCTGTGCGTAGGGAAGAGCGAGTTGGCGTTGCAGGGCATCGGTGAGCTTAGCCGAGCCTTGTTCTAAAGCTCTGCTGTACAAGATCTCACCTTGGTAGACGACTGCGACGGTACACAGATGAGCGCCGAGATCGACAACCGCTGTCACCTCGTCGAAATGCTCAGGATAGGCATGATTGAAGGCATTTGCCGCTGCAAAGGGAAGCGCATCAACCACTACCGGCTTGAGTCCGGCAAGGCGAACCGCCGCGCAGTAGTCATCGACAACGGTGCGTTTGGCAGCCACCAAGATGACGTCCATTTGCTCCGTTTCTTCATCGACTTTACCCATATGAAAGTCGAGGTAGACCTCATCAAGATCAAACGGAATGTATTGTTTGGCTTCCCAAGCCAAGCTCTCCTCGAGCTCGGCTTCGGTCATGGCAGGCAGCCGGATGTGGCGAACAATTGTGGCTCGT
>CACGMS010000137.1 GCA_902574205.1 uncultured Candidatus Hydrogenedens sp.
CTGTAGGCACCGACTAAAGTGCCTATGTCACCAGCACCCACATCAACGGCGCCGGGAGCATCACGTCTCGGAACTCGAATCCTCACACCTTGAGCGACTGCCTCAAGCACCTCAATAGGTTCACCAGCCCATGTTAGACCAGCATTCTGTAAGCCGCGACCAACCACCATCACTTGATTACCACCTGTGAGCGGGCCATGGTTTGGAACCACACTGAGTAGAACGGGAAGCCCTTGAGCAGCCATCACAACAAGCCCCGGGCGCACGATTGCTGTGCCGCCAGGGCAAACGACCTCTATCGAATAGGCTGCTTCTCGAGCTGGTGCGGTCAACGAGCAAGATAATCCTGTCATCGATTCTTCTACATCAACGCAATCGACAGCCCCCACACGGACACGAGCATCCGAGCACAGACCGCTCCCAAAAATTTGAAGTTCAGTGGGTGTATTCGGTAACACCTGCTGGGGCTCAATACGCTCCACCGAGGGATGCGCTAAATAACGAAAACCAGAGCGCCAATAGACCTGTCCAAACCCATCAGCAATTCGAACATCGACCGCCGACGGTGAAACACCCGCAGGTAATACACCCACTAAATCAGAGCCATCCATGCGTCGCTGAAGCAGTGGCTGACCACCGATCAAAACAACCGTGTCAACGGACAGGCCCTCGCCCTCTAGACGCACTTCCACGCCACCGTTAAGCGGTCCTTCAGCAGGGATAATTCGTCGCGGTTGTAGCGGCTGGAAATAGGTAAAGGCGTCGCTCATCTCCGCTGTGCCGAAAGCATTTTGCACCCGAAGATCTGCCGATCCTGGCGTCGAAGCTGGCGTAAAGAACGTCAGCGCGCGAGATGAAACAACCAACACATCACGCACCGGTTGTCCGCCGAGTTCAACCACCGTATCTGGAAGAAACCCTTCGCCGCGCAGTTGCACCCTTGTCCCGCCGGTGGAGGGACCTTGACTTGGCGTTAGCCCGATCACGCTGAGTTCGCCAAAGCCTACATCACGCGGACCCGTATCCGTAATTGGTGGTGGAGGTGGTGGCGCTGTGGTCCGGCCAGCATCCGGTACAACCGAAGAAGGACCAACATCGAGCGTTGGTGACTCGGGCATTTCCGGTAGGCAGCCAATCGCTGCAATCAGTAACCAAGATAATCGATGCATTGAACCTCGCACTTTGACTCTACCACGCGCGTGCACGCAATGCAGCGGCCGATCACAAAACATTCGATTTCATCAAGCCGATTAACCGAGCTGCACCGAACCTTTACCTAATAATTCCTCTACCTCATCCATCAACTCAAGCTGACAAGCGACGCTCAATTCGCTGGCGGCAAGTAAACGTAAACGGCCGTGATCTCCCGCTATTCTAAACTCTGGAGGCATGGTTCCAGGGAACCGACTGCATAGATTTTTCAACCCTTGAATATCACCGGGCGTGTGGCGATGAAGATCCAAGCTAAAGACGAAGGGTATGCGCTGCTGCTCAAAAACCTCGAACGCTCGATGCACCTGATTCGCTCGAAGACCCACCTCAAGCTGCTCATCACCATCATCGCCACCGCCCGATTTTCGAGCCATTAAATTTCCTGAGAACACAAGCGGCTCATCCGATTTAATCAACTCTTCGAACTGCTCAAAGACCTCTGGTTCTAAGCGGATTTCAACCTGTCCCGAGGTGTCTTCTACGGTCAGAAATGCCCGCCGAGGAATCACCGTATCTTCTTTTGGTCCGCCGCTGTAGGTCGCAATGTTCTTGATATCACGCGCAACAATAACGCCGCCAACAGTCGCCGTTTTCCTCTTATTTCCCCAGCCTTTTTCGGGCTCCCATAATGCCGATAAATCGACACACGAACAGGTGGTTAGTCGCTTGAACGCTTTCTCGTACATACGCGTTGGGTGCCCCGACAAAAAGAAGCCAAGTACGGCGCGCTCACGAGCTAAACGAAGACGGTCTGGCCATTCCAAGCGCGCTTCAATGAGACACTCACTTGGGTCAGAAGCCGTGCCACCGTCCATTGCACCCATCTCAAAGAAACTAAACTGCCCTGCTTCGCGATCAGAGCATGTGTTGCCCGCACGCTGGTACACCGTATCCAAACTACTA
>CACGMS010000138.1 GCA_902574205.1 uncultured Candidatus Hydrogenedens sp.
GCGTTCTTCATAGCGACGAAAAAGACCTCGGTGTCTGCGTGGTTGATCTCGGTTGCGGGACCACGGACCTTGCGATCTATTCGGACGGCGAACTCAAGCATACTCAAGTTCTTGAGATGGGTGGCGAAACACTGACTCGAGAGCTCAGCGCTGAGCTCTTGACGCCTCTTGTGGATGCAGAGCGCATCAAATGCGAATGGGGGATGGCAGTCGCGCACCGAGTCGAAGAGGGCGATTGGGTCGAGATTCCCTCGGTAGGCGGACGAGCGAGCCGCAAAGTGGAGCGTCGCCGAATCGCCGAGTTTATTGAGGATCGCTTGGGACGGTTGTTCGAGCGTATTCTTCATGCGTTGCAACAAAGTGGTTACAGTGATCGTCTCGGTGGCGGTGTCGTGATCACTGGCGGCGGAGCTAATTTGCGCGGTTTGAGTGAACTCGCAGAGCGCGTGTTGCACCTACCCGTACGTCGCGGCCTGCCCCACCGGCTTGCCGATGATCGAGGTGTGGGTCCGGAATCGGCAGTAGCTATCGGTTTATGTCAATATGCTCGTCATCATGCGGACGACGTCGGAGTGACTTTTCGGCGCCATCGTCACGTCGATGGAGAGACAACAGGTTTTTTCAAGATTTCCAGGCGTTTGAAGGAGATCTTTTCGGGCCCGCATCAAGGTGGATAACGGTCTGGCTAAAGGTCGGCCGGTGTTGGGCCGTGCCATGGAAGAGAGCGGTGTTTCGAGCACCAGGGTTTATCGAAAGGAGCGGCAGCCCAAATGACCATCGATTTTGTTCAATTCGTGGATGAGGATGAAGAGAACGTCGTAGACACTGAGTTGTTCTGTGACGAGCCAAGTTCGGAGGAGACCGAACTGTATTGTGATGATCCCATCCCGGAGGTTACCGAGGAGGTCATTGTGGATTCGGTGCAAGTACAAGCCCAAGCGATTAAGACAGCTCTTGATCAGCCGGTCTTGCAAGGTTGGACACAGGATCTAGCCTTGGGGCCGTCCATCGCTGTACTCGGAGTCGGCGGGGCGGGCTGTAATGCGCTCGGCAGTTTAGTTCGAAGTGGTTTTGATGCTGCGTCGATGGTCGCCTTTAACACTGATGTTCAAGATTTGCATCTCTGCCCGGTGGCTTCACGGGTTGTGCTCGGTGTTGAGCTCTGTCGTGGGCGCGGTGCCGGCGGTAAGCCGGAAGTTGGCGCTCTTGCGGCACAGGAGAGTCGTGCTCAGATTGAGCAGCACTTGCACAACGTCGATCTCGCTTTTGTGGTGTTTGGTGCAGGTGGCGGCACGGGTTCTGGCGCCGGTCCTGAGATCTGCCATATTGCCCGCGAGCTGGGTTGTTTGACCGTTGCTATTGTCACCAAGCCTTTCGCTGAAGAAGGAAAGCGTCGCCGCCGAAATGCGAGCGAGGCATTTGAAGCACTTGAGCGAGCTGCCGATTCGACGGTGATTGTCGCTAACGATCATATTGATAAACTCTGTAATGAAAACGATTCGGTCGCTGCCGGTTTTGAGACGGCCGACGGGATTCTTCGCGACGCGGTCGTCGGTATGGTCCGATTAGCGCAGGCACCGGCGACGGGTCGTGGTAAGCTAAACGTGGACTTCCAAGATGTGCGCACGGTCATGGAAGATCGGAAGAATGCGTTGATTGGTATTGGTCTGGCGAGCGGTCCGAATCGAGCAAACGATGCGCTGCATGCTGCCATTTCCTCGCCTCTGCTCGAGGATGCAACGCTCGAGGGGGCGACTGGGGTACTGTGTCACATTCGTTATGGCTCTGAAGCTCTGACGCTTCGTGAGAGTCGTCAAATCAATGCGTTGTTGACGGACAGTATTGACGATGAAGCAGAGTTCATTACCGGGTTCTGTGAAGATCCGAGTCTTGGTGATGAGTTGGCTGTTCTGGTGGTGGCGACAGGCTTTGATATGAACCCTCGTCTCGCCAAAAACGAGCACCATGAGGAGACCGCTCAGCCTGCGGTCGGTGCTGTTCGCCCGGCGAAGGTTAACGCACGCGCTGAGGTTTCTGCGGACTGGCGTTTGAGCACAGCGGCAGAGCGGCATCAGCAGCGCTTGGATGCTTTAGCTAAGCGTCGAGCCCAAAGT
>CACGMS010000139.1 GCA_902574205.1 uncultured Candidatus Hydrogenedens sp.
GGCCTCTACAAGTCCTGATGCAAGGACTCGACAACCTCATTCCCGTTCGACTCGCCGAAGCGCTCAACAAAGACCGAAATGCTCTGCGATCGAAAGCAACTGTGTTGGTTTTATTCACTGCGGCGGCCTGCAGTCCAATAGCCGCAGCGCTCATCCTCTTCCCCGAGGAGTTGATGCGTTTATGCTTTGGAGAGTCATTTGTTGCTTATTCATACTTAGTGCCCTGGTTCGCCGTGTCCACGTGTTTTATTACCGTCGCTACGGCATGGCGGGGAGGCCTTCGAGCACTCGAAATAACTCGTCCGTTTTTTACCATTTTTGCTGCTAGCGCTGTCCTGTGTCTCGTTTCAGTTGAATACGTGGTACGCCAATACGGTCTGCAAGGAGCCGTTCTTGGGGTGGTATTGGTCACGCTGCTTCAGCAAAGCTGCTTTGCAGTCATCTTCTACCGATCAGTGCGATCGCCCGACGGATCATCAGGATAAACCTGGGCCACCAAACGAGACCAAGTCAACTGGCGAGCGCGCACGCGTGCCCCCTCAGACCAGTATCGTCTTTGATCAGGATCAGTGAGCGCCAAAATTCCAGCAGCTAAACCCTCAATTATCTGCTCTGTCGTCAAACCCAAAACCTCTTGGCAATGACCGGTGTCTTTAGTCATCGAAACGCCAGGCCCACCGCATTTGAGACAGATGACCGGTAACCCTCGAGCCATAGCCTCAAGGACAACAAACCCCCCGGAATCATGTAAACTAGGAAATAAAAATGCATCCTTTTCACCATACAGACTCAGCAACTCATCACGCGGCAACCAATCGATAAATTCGACATTTGATGCTAATCCTAATCGATCCACTTCACCACGCCACAGTCGATGATCAGGGCCGCGACCAACGATGGAAAGATGAAAGGATGATTGATGCTGCTCGACCGCAAGTTTCAAGGCACGCAAACCTAACCGAAGTCCCTTCCAATCCTTATGAAGGCCGGCATAAAGTAAATTGATTCGGTCCTTGGATGGCTTCTGATTTAATGAGTCCGCTTCTCCATCGCAAGCGATAGCCGATAATACTCGTGCTCGTCCACGCACCCACCAAGGAAGGGTCTGAATCGAGTCGTTCGTCGTGCAATAAATCCGAGTTGCAAACGTCAAGCCCAAGGCTCGAAAGGGATCAAGACGGTGCAACCATAGGGCGATACTTCGCAACCATTCAGACAACCAAAACTTTAACCCCAACGACGAACGCAGATGAACAGGTGAACGCTCGCCACCACCAAGTGGACCAACAATAGAAGAAACACCCAATAAAGAAATGAACGTGGGAAAGCGAACCGTCACAAAAGTTAATTGATGGACCCAATCAAAGTTAACGGTACGAACCAGCCGACGTGCCGTAAAATAGGCAACAAATTGCCAAAAGTAGTAATAGGCATACACGCCGCCAGGAACTCTTTTCTTTAGGGTCGGAAACGGTGCAGGAAGATCGCAATATTCAAAGTTAATACCTGTTGATCCGTGCTTTTTTTCATAAGCCTCAATAACCGCACGGTTGTTCGATCGAGTAACTACCCATACCAAATGACCTTTTCGAACAATCTCTAGAGCCCAACGCCAGCCGACTAAAGGTTCAGATCCTTTATTGGGCTCACAGGCATAAGCGACCAAAAGAACGTTCATGGCGATTCAGCTTGCCGTAGAATAGTTAGGCGACGAAGCGACGCTCCGCGCCCTAAAAGATGCGCGCGACAGCGCGAATCAAGTTCATCGATAACTACCGAGAGTTCAACAAGTTTTGATTCCGGCCATTCACTAAGACCGTAACAGTGCTCACTATGCTTTCGAATGATCTCAATCAGCAACTGCGGTCCATTAACTCTTGGTTCCAGTTCGATGATACGTAACAAAATACGCACACCGTCACCCTCGTTCAGCGGTCGCGATTGGACCAACTCCCATAAGGCAGGGACCACGTATGAACGAGGGTATTTATCGGACATCAATCCTTTTACATAATAGCTTCGAATCTGGCGATTGCGATGACGCTCGTCTAACATACCAATAAACTCATGATCCGCTTGGGACCTGTTCCATCGCAAA
>CACGMS010000140.1 GCA_902574205.1 uncultured Candidatus Hydrogenedens sp.
AAGCTGCGCCGAGGCACGCTGCGGCGATGGGATTCGCTTTATCGCCGAAGAGGGCTGCGACGACGGTAACTTAGAAGTGGGTGATGGGTGTGACGCGCAGTGCCGCTTAGAAGGCTGCGGCAACGGGCGCGTTGAGGGCAGCGAGGCGTGTGATGATGGCAACCTTGCACCGGGCGACGGTTGCGATCGCGGCTGTCAGCTTGAAGCCTGCGGCAATGGGCGAGTTGACGTCGGTGAAGCCTGTGATGATGGTAACGCCGAAGCCGGCGATGGTTGTGATGGACTGTGTCGCCTTGAGCGGTGCGGCAACAATCGGCTGGATTTGGGTGAGGTCTGTGATGATGGTAATCGCGTCAACACCGACGCCTGCACCAACGCTTGCGAGGGCGCCCGTTGCGGCGACGGTACTTTACGCCAAGACTTAGAGGCTGGCGCGCAAGGGTTTGAGGGCTGCGACGATGGCAACGTGGAAGTCGGCGATGGTTGCGACAGTCAATGCCGCCGAGAGGTCTGCGGCAATGGCCGAATTGATACCGGAGAAGCTTGCGATGATGGTAACCTTGTAGAGACCGATGCTTGCACCAGCGCGTGTATCGCCGCTCGCTGTGGTGATGGTATTCGCCGCCGCGATCTTGAAGAGGGTGAGGAGGGTTACGAAGCGTGCGATGACGGGAACCTGGTTGACCAGGACCTATGTCTCAACAGTTGCCAAGGTGGTTCGACCTACTATGATGGATCGACGCGCGAGCGCGCTAGTCGAAGTTGTTCTTATTTGCGCGCAAATGGATTTGTGCGAGGCGATGGTTTGTATTGGATTGATCCTGATGGTGATGGTGTCATTCGCGCCGTGCAATCATTTTGTGATTTTACCAATGGCGATTGGCAACTCGTCGCCAATATATGGGATTCGGGCTGTGATAATGTCCCTAACCATCCAGATTTCGTGGTCAGCGGCTGGCAGCAAACCGATTGTGGAACATTCAGTGCTAACGCCACGCGAATTGACCGTGCTCGTGATGAAAATACGGGCTCGGCAGCGGCTTCATTGGCTTATGTCGCAGCGCTCAGAACGCTGCAAAATCATTCCCACCTAAAAGTGTGTTTTGTGAGCAACCAGGGTACGGATAGTGTCTGTCGATCGACAGATAACCAATCGTTAACTCTCGTGAGCTGGAATACTGGTAACGCGAATCTAAGTGCTTATTATAACAACACCTTAGCGTACACGTTCGGCCGCCTCGCTGGGCTGCCTGGAAGTTCACACAGTTACAACTCGAACGACTGGAGTTCGGGTAACTACTGTGTGCCGAGAACAAATGGTAGCCGAGGTAGATTTGGTGATGAAGACAGCGGGCTTTGTGAAATTGTACACTTGGATTGGACGTCGGTGTGGCACGGTTGGGGTTATGGTATCTCGTATCGTCCCTACAGGACGGGTAACGACGAGCTTGGTATTCATAACAATGGCAGTCCGAATAACGATACTTATGGTCTTCGCATCTACGTCAAGCCATAGCTAATTAATGCGTAAATTAAGCCTGTTTGGTGAGCGTGCTTTGTCTCGTCGTTATGACCGGTAACTTGTCATCAGCGATTCGACTCGTCCGCGATGATGGCGGTCTCATGATGCAAAATTCGCAGCCTATTATCGAATACTAACCGCCAAACTCCCGGGGTAGTTGGCGTTCATCGTCATCGGAAAGCCGGGCTGATTGGTCATCTGGTCAAGAACCCGTTTTTGCGCATCGGTGAGCACCGACTCAAGCCCGGCGTACTGAACCACCCAGATCTGGTGCAGGTACTCGTTCACCGCTGTGGCAAAGTCGTAGTCGCCGTTTTCTAAACGGTTTTGCTCTTCAATATCATAGTCGCCGTTGCTGATGTCTTCTTGCATGGCGCGGCCAAGCGGTGAGTTGGGCGAAAAGGTCCAGTCGCCAAAGCGCCTCGCCATCGCTTCGGTGGTGGTATGAAAGACCTCTTCCCAAAGCGCATTCATCCCTTCGGGGCGCCACATGGAGGTGGTCAGCGCTGCTAGCGAAAACCCGCGTCCCGTCCAGTCGGGCATGTACGGCCAAATGTCGGTTTTCATGCTCAT
>CACGMS010000141.1 GCA_902574205.1 uncultured Candidatus Hydrogenedens sp.
GGCGCTCTGGAATTTCAGTTGCGGGCGCATTTGGATCGTCTCGCAGATGAGCCCGTCGAGCATTTAGCAGGGGCTGCTGAGCGTTTGTCGCTGTGCTCGGGATTAGTCGCTTGTGGCAATCTCGGTGTTGCCCTTGAGGAAGCGAAGCGCTCGGATCCCTTGCATGCTCGATTATCGGATGCCGATATAGAAGAGTTGTTTTGCCGCTTGTGGAGTGGTGAGCACCGCTTTGTGGCGCGCGTCGGCTAGCGGGCAGGAAATGGACGTCGCCCTAACGCTGTGCGACAATCAGGCCGTCATGCGTTTTGTCTGTCCTAGTTGCGGTTCTGGATACCGTATTGATGATGCCCGTGTTCCCGAAGAGGGAGCGCGCTTTGATTGTGGCAACTGCTCAAGCCGCTTGGTCATCAAAAGAGGCGCTGATCCGATTTTGGTTGAGGCGAGCACATCGGCTGAAGCCGATGACAACTTCGGTCAAGATTTGACCGCAAGTTTTACGCTTATTGATCTGGAAGCCTATGATCCGGATGCATCAGAAGAATCATCGATTTGGCATGTCACCGACGCATCGGGCGCGCAAAGTACCATAACCGAGGGGGAACTTAGTCGCGCATTGGCTGATGGACGGTTGACGGGTGAGTCACTGGTTTGGAGACCGGGCTTAGAGTCTTGGACCACCATTAGCAGTGACCCTCGAGCCGCTGAGTTGTTGCGAAAATCGGGTCCATGGAACAGTGGATCGATCACGAGTATTTTTGAGGCGGCTCGGGTTGACCCAGAAGGCCGTGATCGTTCTTCAGTGTCACCTGTCGAAGCCCCTGCGGCGATTGAGCGGATGGTCCAGCAGCCGACATTGCCACCGAACGCATTACCGAGTGATATTCAACCTGAACTTGAAGATCGGCTAGGCGAGCAACCCGAAGTCGTGATTACTCACGAGGGCATGCTGAGAAGAGGACATGCGGCATCACCAGTGGCTGTCGCGGTTCGTCGTAATCAACGCCGTTTGTTGATGATGGCACTTGGTGTGCCTTTGTTGATCGTTGTGACCTGGCGCGTCGTGACTTGGCCGCGAGGCGAGCAAAACGTGGTGAGTGAAGCACGAGAGGCACGTTCAAAGCGGATGGCGCCAAAAGGTGAGACGCAGCAAGAGCAAGAGCGTCAAAGACGTCAGCGATTGTTGCTGAGAAAAGGAAGCTTTCGGCTGACGAGCGATCAAAAAGCGGCAGTTCTGGAACGCGAATTGGGTCCTTTGAAAGCCTGTGGTTTGAACCCAAAAGGTGAGGCTCTTGTCCGGTTTCGGATCAAGCCCAATGGAGCTGCGTTCGACATCAGGGTAGCGGGTATGACGGGCGCAGCTGCTCAATGCGTGCGGCAAACGGTTTCTCGGTGGCGATTCCCGCGATTTACCGGCCCGGCCGATGAGATGAGTTTCCCCCCTGCCCAGCGATTGACACGAATTGGTGTGTTGAGTTTGAGTCACAAATCAGGAGTGATGATGTCGAATGCGGTGACGATTTGTCGGGAACTCGATCAGTTTCTTGAGATTGATCGGTTCAAGGACGCAAGCCTCAACGGATTGCAACTTGATGCAGGGGTTGATGTGGAGCGGGTGGTGTGCGCGGTCAGTGCAAACCGAGCCGCTATCGATGCTGCAATCGCAGCAGATGCTCAGTTGCTGATTGTTCATCACGGCTTGCTTTGGGGGCGCTGTGAGCGTCTGACAGGAATGTTTGGAGCGCGTGTGCAGCGGTGTTTTGAAGCGGGTTTGAGCGTCGCTGGTTACCATCTGCCACTCGATGCTCATCCGGAAGTTGGTAACAACGCAGGGCTTTGCAACTTATTGAATATACAGGATCGTGAGCCTTTTGCTGAGTATGCCGGAACGCCCATTGGCTTTAAGGGCGTGTTGCCCGAGTCGGTCGAATTTGGTGTGCTCATCGAGCGGCTGCGCGAGGGCCTAGGTGGCGTGAATTTTGCCTTTGGTGACTTGAAGCGCTCGATCCGAACCATCGG